>JBJERX010000001.1:0-25892 GCA_051882495.1 Huintestinicola sp.
GTATATGTTTCAAAAATGCCAATTTCTCTTTTATCCTAACAGTACATAATTAAATTTTACACCACATTCTCATATCTGTCAATAGAAAATATATTTTTTTGTTACATTTTCACAATTTGTTTGCCTGCAGTGTTTTCGATTACACCGATTAGAATAAATTGTCTTGAAATCCGATTCGGAATATGTTATAATAATTTTTATCACTACTATTTATATTTGCAGAAATAAAAAACGAGGTTCCCCAGAATACTTGATAATCGGAAGGATCTGAAATATGCGTAGATTTACAGCAGCTGCTCTTGCCGTGCTCATGACAGTCTCATGCACAGCTCTTTTCAGCGGATGTTCCCGGCAGGAAAACAGCAATGACAACACCTTTACTGTAGGCTTTGATGCGGAATTCCCACCATATGGATACAAGGATGAAAGCGGTGAATATGTGGGCTTTGACCTTGATCTGGCTGCGGAGGTATGTAACAGAAACGGCTGGGAGCTTGTTAAGCAGCCTATCGACTGGAACTCAAAGGACATGGAGCTGAAAACAGGTGCCATCGACTGCATCTGGAACGGCTTTACCATCAACGGACGTGAAGATGAGTACACATGGAGCACTCCATACATTGATAATTCACAGGTAGTTATCGTCCGCTCCGATTCAGGCATCACCGACCTTACGGGGCTTTCGGGAAAGATAGTTGCAGTCCAGGCAGACAGCTCGGCTCTTGCAGCTCTCACAGGTGAGGACGCCTCCGAGGAAAACAAGCAGCTTGCTGCCTCCTTTGCTTCTCTGCAGCAGGTTGGCGATTACAACAGTGCATTCCTGAATCTGGAATCAGGTGCTGTTAACGCTATATGCATGGATATCGGCGTTGCTTTATATGAGATAGAATCACGGGGCAGCAGCACATTTTCTATGCTGGATGAACACATCTCCTCCGAGGAATACGGCATCGGATTCCTTAAGGGCAACACTGAACTGAGAGATCAGGTCCAGACGACCCTCCTTGAAATGCTTGCCGACGGAACCTTTTACGGCATTGCAGAAAAATGGGGACTTGGATCAAGCATCTGCCTTTCAGCCGATGATGAATACATTGACGGAACGGCCAAGCACAAAGAAGGATCCTTTGCCGAAAAGCTTGGCAGCATAAGCCTGCAGCTTGCGGAGGGTCTCCTCTCCTCCTTTGCGATCTTTATTCTCACACTGCTATTCTCTCTCCCCCTGGGTCTCCTTATCGCAGCGGGAAGAATGTCACATCTTGCACCTCTCCGCTGGCTCACAAAGATATACATTTCAATAGTACGAGGAACGCCTCTCATGCTACAGCTGCTTGTTGTGTTCTTCGGACCTTACTTCGTGCTGGGAATAAACACATCCCCCGGATACAGATTCTATGCTGTCATAATCGGCTTTACGCTGAACTATGCCGCTTACTTTGCTGAGATCTACCGTTCGGGCATCCAGGCAGTTCCAAAGGGACAGTACGAGGCATGCGATATCCTCGGGTATTCCAGATCACAGTGCTTCTTCCGCATCGTATTCCCTCAGATGATGAAAAACATCCTGCCGTCTGTTACAAACGAGGTGATAACTCTTGTAAAGGACACATCCCTTGCATTTGCGGTATCATACACGGAAATGTTCACTATCGCAAAGCAGGTGGCAGCTGCTGAGACAACCATCATGCCGCTGTTTATAGCAGGTGTATTCTACTATATATTCAACTTTATCGTTGCATATGTAATGGAACGCATAGAGAAGAAAATGAACTATTTCAGATGATTCGGAGGTAACATAAATGAGTTTGCTTGAAGTAAAAAACATTGAAAAAAGCTTCGGAGATCTGAAGGTTCTCAAGGATATAAGCATGTCCGTTGAAGAGAGCGAAGTCGTTTCCATTCTCGGACCGTCGGGTTCGGGCAAATCTACATTTCTTCGCTGCATGACCATGCTGGAGACCATTGACGGCGGAAGCATTTCATACTGCGGCGACTGTGCGGTGACCTCACAGAGCGGTTCCCCTGTTTATGCTCCCAAGGCTGAACTGAAAAAGATACGGGGACGCTTTGGTCTGGTTTTTCAGAATTTCAACCTGTTCCCCCATTACAGCGTGCTGAAAAACATTATGGACGCTCCTGTTCATGTTCAGAAGCGTGACCCCGATGAAGTGAAAAAGGAAGCTGGAGAGCTGCTGAATAAGATGGGGCTTGGCGACAAGGGTGATTACTATCCCTATCAGCTTTCGGGAGGTCAGCAGCAGCGTGTGGCTATTGCACGTGCACTTGCAATGAAGCCTAAGATGCTTTTTTTCGATGAACCAACATCCGCTCTCGATCCCGAGCTTACAGCGGAGATACTCAAGGTCCTGAAGGCACTTGCTGCCGAAAAGATGACAATGGTAATAGTTACTCACGAAATTAACTTCGCAAGAAGCGTTTCGGACCGTGTTATCTTTATGGACGGCGGAGTTATCGTTGAGCAGGGCGACCCCCGTGATGTGATCGATAATCCAAAGAACAAGCGAACACAGGCATTCCTTAAAAAAATGAGCGAGGAATGATCTGCAGTTTTATTATAAAGGAGAGAAATAATTATGAATCCAAGAACAGCCTTCGGCCCTGCCGATATCCTTATCCCCGACACTGCAAAGACTGATATGTCCGCATGGGCAGTAGTTGCCTGCGACCAGTACACCTCCCAGCCCGATTACTGGGAAGATGTACGCAGCATCACAGAGGGCAAGCCCTCCGCACTTGACCTCATTCTCCCCGAGGTCTACCTTGAGGATAGCGGCGTTGACAAGCGTATCGACAGAATACACGATGATATGAACAAGTACCTTGCAGAGGGTATTTTCAAGGAATACAAGGATTCCATGATCTACGTTGAGCGTACAGACAGCACAGGCAAGGTAAGATGCGGTCTTGTAGGTGCTGTTGACCTTGAGCAGTACGATTTCCGCAAGGGAAGCTCCTCACCGGTAAGAGCTACCGAGGCAACCGTAATTGAGCGTATCCCCCCCAGAATAAAGGTCAGAACAGGTGCTCCTCTGGAGCTTCCTCACATTATGATACTCATTGACGACCCTGAAAAGACTGTTATTGAGAAGCTTTCCGCAAAGAAGGATTCTCTGCCTCTTATCTACGATTTCAAGCTCATGAAGAACGGCGGCAGCATCAAGGGTTACCTTGTAACAGGTGACGATATCGCTGCAGCTGACGCTTCTCTCGCTGCACTGGGCGACCCTGCTGCGTTTTCTGCCAGATACGGAATAGATGACGCTCCCGTACTCCTTTATGCAATGGGTGATGGAAACCATTCTCTTGCTACTGCAAAGGAATACTACGAAAGCATCAAGCGTGCAAATCCCCATAAGGATATGTCCTCACATCCCGCAAGATATGCTCTTGCAGAGATAGTTAACCTCCACAGCCAGGCTCTGGAATTTGAAGCTATCCACAGAATAGTTACCGAGATCGACAGAGACAGGTTCATTGCCGAAATGACAGCTGCACTTGGTCTTAGCGAGGAGGATAACAGCTCTCCTCAGAGCTTTGTTCTGGTCTGCGGAACAGACAGGAAGACATATTACATCAGCAAGCCTACATCCAATCTCACAGTAGGCAGCGTGCAGAATTTCATTGATGATTATATCAGAACAAATTCAGGCAAGGTGGACTACATCCATGGTGAAGATGTTATCATGAAGCTTGCCGAACAGGACGGAAGTCTGGGCATTCTTCTCCCCGACATGGGCAAGGATCAGCTCTTCCCCACTGTTATCAAGGACGGAGCACTTCCCAGGAAAACATTCTCCATGGGTCATGCTGAGGACAAGCGTTTTTATGTTGAATGCAGGAAGATCGCAGAGTAACGTCCTGAGCAAAACTTATTCCCTGAAATTTTGTCATAATTTTACTCAAATTTACACATAATTTTCACAAAAACCTTTTTATTGGCACTTGCCAAACGCAAAAATCTATGCTATAATAGACAAATAGGTCCGATGCGGCAGTGCTGCATCAAAATCTCTATATGATCGGAGCATGTTTCAATGCATATCAATATTGCTATTGACGGCCCTGCCGGTGCCGGTAAATCCACCATCGCACGGCGTGCCGCTGCCGAGATGGGATATATTTATGTTGATACGGGAGCTCTTTATCGCTCTGTTGCTTACTATTGCGTTTCAAAAGGGGCTGACCCTAAGAACTCTGCCGAAATAACAGCCCTGCTACCCGAAATATGTCCTGAGCTTAGGTTCATTGACGGCGTTCAGCACGTTTTTGTAAACGGAGAGGACGTTTCCGGAATGATCCGCACACCTGAGGTTTCAATGGCTGCATCTGCTGTTTCCGCCATTCCTGAGGTCAGAAGCTTTCTTTTCGGTCTCCAGAAGAAGATCGCAGCTGAAAATTCCGTTATCATGGACGGAAGAGATATAGGCACAGTCGTCCTTCCCGACGCTGATCTTAAGATATTCCTGACTGCATCACCCGAAGCAAGAGCTGACCGCAGATATGCCGAATTATCCGGAAAGCCCGGCTGCCCGCCCTATGAGCAGGTGCTGGCTGAGATAATCGAACGTGACAGAAATGACAGCACAAGAAGCACTGCCCCTCTTAAGCAGGCTGATGATGCTGTCCTCTGTGATACTACATCAATGACACTTGAACAGTCCATAGATGCGGTTCTTTCACTTATCAGAAAAACAGCCGAAGGAAAGGGTGACAAACAGTGAATGTAGTTGTCAGAACTCTGACCTACGCTGTATATAAGGTCGTTTATAACATCAGCATAGAAGGCAGGGAAAACATTCCCTTTGATGAAGGTGTTATAATAGCATCCAACCACAGAAGCTACGCAGACCCCGTATTTCTTACATTCCCTATGCGTAAGCCCGTTACCTACATGGCAAAGGAAGAGCTTTTCAGAAATAAGCTTTTCGGTGCATTCATCACGTTTCTCGGTGCCTTCCCCGTAAAAAGAGGCTCCGGAGATATGCAGGTAATAGACGACTGCGTTGACAGGCTCAAAAACGGAAAGAACGTTGTTATCTTTCCTGAGGGCACACGTTCAAAGGAGAATAAGGTAGGCAAGGGCAAGACAGGTGTTGCACTCATTGCTGCAAAGTCCGGTGCCGATGTGCTTCCCGTAGGCATCTGCTTTGAAGGCAAGCTTAAGTTTCGCCGAAAGGTAGTTATCAGAATAGGAAAGCTTATCAAATCGGAGGAGCTTGCAATAACAGGCACATCCGCCAAGGAGCTTAAGGGCGTTAAAGCTGCCATAATGAATGCCATTACCGAGCTTGTTGAGGGCCCGAAGGCGGCACTCTCCGAGATTCCCGAAAAGGATAATACTGAGTCTGATGATAAGTAAAGCACATGATCCCGTTAATGACAGCAGCATTACGGTATGCGGAAGAAAAATTATAACCGCAAAAACAGCAGGTTTCTGTTTTGGTGTTGACAGAGCAGTAAAACTCGTGTATAATGAAATACGTGAGGGTCATAAAGCCGCCACTCTCGGTGAGATAATACACAATCCCTCTGTTGTTTCCGACCTGAGCAGCAAGGGAGCAAGGATAATTGATTCACCCCAAGAAGCTGAACCTGGGGAAAAGGTAATTATCCGTTCTCATGGAGTTGGTGCTGAGGTATACCGTCAGCTGGAAGCCGGGGGCATCCCCTACGAAGACGGCACCTGTCCCTTTGTAAGAAGGATACAGCGGCTGGCAGCCGAATGCTCAGAAAAAGGGAGCACCGTTGTTATCATGGGTGATGAATGTCATCCCGAGGTAATCGGCATAGCAGGTCACAGCAGGAATAAGGCTGTGATACTGAAAAACGATACCGAGCTTTCGGTTTTTTTGAAAAAAAATTTTAAAAATAACAAAAAAACTGTTGCAATTATGCCCCAAACAACGTATAATATAAATATGTGGCAAAAATGCAGGGAGGTTTCGGCGGGATATGACAATGTCCGGCTGTACGATACCATATGCAATGCAACATCCCACAGACAAAATGAAGCCGCTGAGCTGGCAGGCAGATGCCATATGATGATAGTCATAGGCGGAAAGCACAGTTCAAATACGGTGAAGCTGTATAACATATGCAAAAGCATATGTCCCCTCACCTATCACGTTGAGGATGGGGAGGAAATTTCTCAGATGAAAATGCCGTCAGGCTTTTCTGATATACGTAATGCCGTAATAGGCATTACCGCCGGTGCTTCCACCCCGGCATATATAATCAAGGAGGTTACAAACCAAATGAGCGAAAAAATCATGAACATGGACGAGGACTTTAACTTTGAAGAGGCACTTGATGCGACATTCAAAAAAATATATACCGGTAACAGGGTGAAAGGATACATAACTGCTGTAAACAACACAGAAGCTACTGTCGATATCGGCACAAAGCACACAGGCTATGTTGCAGCATCCGAGCTTTCGGATAATCCTAACCTTAAGCCTACCGATATAGTTAAGGTTGGCGATGAAGTTGAATTCATCGTTATCAAGGTCAACGACGCAGAGGGTATCGTTCAGCTCTCCAAGAAGAAGGTTGACGCACAGAAGGGTCTTGACGAGATCGTTAAGGCTAAGGAAGAAGGCACAGTTCTTGAAGGCGTTGTTACTAACGTTATCAAGGGCGGCGTACTCGTTCTCACAAATGGCATCAAGGTATTCGTTCCCGCTTCTCAGGCTACACTTCGCCGTGACGCTAAGCTTGATGATCTTCTTAAGACAACTGTTCAGTTCAAGATCATCGAAGTTAACCGTGAAAAGGGGAAGGCTGTAGGTTCCATCAAGCAGGTCCTCACAGCTGCTGCAGACGCTGCAAAGGCTAAATTCTGGGAGACTGTACAGGTCGGCGATGTATTCAAGGGTGAAGTTAAGTCCCTCACCTCTTACGGTGCATTTGTTGATCTTGGCGGCATCGACGGAATGGTTCACATTTCTGAACTTTCCTGGAACAGGATCAAGCACCCCTCTGAGGTTATCTCTGTTGGAGATACTCTCGAGGTATACGTTAAGGATCTGGATAAGGAAGCTGACAGGATCTCTCTCGGCTACAAGAAGGCTGAGGACGATCCCTGGGTCAAGTTCCAGAACAGCTACTCTGAAGGCGATGTAGTAAACACAAAGATCGTTTCCATTACTCCTTTCGGTGCTTTCGCACAGATCATTCCCGGCATTGATGGTCTTATCCACATCTCTCAGATCTCCGATAAGAGAGTTACTAACGTTAAGGAAGTTCTTTCTGTAGGCGAAGAAGTTACTGCTAAGATCACTGAGATCGACAGCGAGAAGAAGAGAATCAGCATGTCCATCCGTGCACTCCTGGACGAGAACACAGAAGCTGCTGACGCTGAATAATCTGTTTAAAGAATCATTATCTTCATAATTTAAAGACTGCATAGATATTCTATGCAGTCTTTTTCTTTTGAATTGCTCTGTGACCGCAGATGATATCACATTAGAATTTTTCTTTATTTCTCACAGTTACGATAACGTTTAACTATGCACTTTGCACAATCGCAGCTTGCAAATACTAAAAAAAATTACAATTGACAAGGGTATAAAAAAAATGTTAAAATATTTATGTATTATAGATGTGTGTGTACGGTCAGTATGCACCACAAAAAAGCTCATAATACGGATTTGCCGTGATTCTGCTGACAAAGCCCCGTTATGAGCTCCAAAGGCAGGATATGCCTTGAATATAGGAGGTTATTTATGAAGGATATGAAGAAAACTTTTGCGGGCGTTTCCGCACTTGCAATGGCTATGAGCTTCACAGCTTGCGGCGATTCCGCAGGTTCAGAAGAAACATCTCAGGCTACCACTACTACTCAGGCTACAGTTGAGATCAACACAGCTACAGTTGCTGAAGAAGATCAGGCTACACTTGACGCAGCTGCCGATCAGTATCTGAGAGATGTTGAGCTTGAAAACAAAACTGTTAAGTGGCTCGCTCACTACGATATCAACCCCTCTACATCCGGTAACTCCGAATCTATCCCCCTCAACCTTTTCCGTACTAAGTACGGCGGAGAAGTTCAGTGGTACTCCACAACCTGGGATACAAGATATTCCGATCTTTCTACATATGTTCTCGGCGGTGAAGGCATCGACTTCTTCCCCTGCGACACTGCAGCTCTTCCTAAGGGCGTAATCAGCGGAATGTTCCAGCCTATCGACGATTATATTGATCTTAACAACGATCTCTGGAAGGGCGTAGGCGACGCTATGGAGATCTACAACTTCGCAGGCAAGCACTATGAGTTTGTAAACTCCGTATCTGCTGAGGCTGTTGTAATCTATAACAAGGCTACTATCGAAGCTAACGGTTTCGATGATCCCTACGATCTCTGGAAGTCCGGCGAATGGAACTGGGATACATTCACAAAGATGCTCGAAGATTTCTGTGATCCCGATGCTGACCAGTGGGGTCTCGACGGCTACTGGGCTGAAAAGGCTCTGTTCCTCTCCGCAGGCGTTCCTTCTATCTCTTCTGTTGACGGTACTCTTACTGTAAACCTCAACGACGCTACAGTTGAAAAGGCTATGAACTGGATGTACAGCCTCTATACAAAGGGTCTCGTTCTTGACCGTGCTCTCTTCGACTGGGCTGAGCAGCCTCAGTTCATGGGCGAAGGCAGAGAGCTTTTCTACATCGTTGGTGCTTGGGCAGTTCAGTCTAACCCCGAAACATGGTCTACTGCTATTTCTCCCGATGATCTCGGTCTCGTTCCTGTTCCCTCCCCTGCTGATTCCGACGTTAACTACATGGGTGCTACACTTGATGGTTGGGTACTCTGTAAGGGTGCTGCTAACCCTGAGGGTGTTGCTCTTCTTGCTGAGTGCACACGTCTTGCTAACACAAATGACGAGGCTATTGCTATCGGTGACCAGAAGACTAAGGATGACTACGGCTGGAGCGACGAGCTTATCGCTATCAACAAGGAGATCAACGAAGCTGCTACAGCTAACCCCGTTGTTGACCTTGCTACAGGCGTTTCCACAGATGTTGCTTCCATCACAACAGACGGCGGCGACGGCATCGGTCTGAGAGCTGCTCTCCACGGTGTTGAGTGGGCAACTAACAGAGACGAGATCTCCGAAGTTGTTAAGGTTCTTACTCAGGAAGTTGACGATCAGATCAAGGCTATGGGATAATCTTTCCAACATAATCTCTGATATTTTTTCTGAACACGGCAATGATGCGTCATTGCCGTGTTTTTTTGCTGTTCGTCTGCAAAAAACACTTGCAAAATATTTACTTATATGATATAATGTATGTTGTATTTGTATGACCTGACGAAAACAGTCATATAATCTTATATTAGTATAAATGAAATGAGGTTTGGTTTATGGATCTTGAAATGGTCAAGTACCTTTCCAAGCTTGGCAAGCTCAGCTTTACTGATGAAGAGCTCGAACAGGCTGTAAAGGATATGACAAGCATTATTGAAATAATGGACACAATCAAGGAAATTGATATCACCTACGATCCCTTAAAGGATAATCACCATGTTTATCTCAAGGATCTCCGCAAGGACGAGGCTATGGAGTCTCTCCCCACCGATAAGCTGCTCTCAAATGCTGTAAACAGCGAGAACTGCTTCGTTGTTCCCAAGGTCGTTGAATAATTATTATCCGAAAAGGAGCTGTAAATCTGATGGAAATTACTTCCCTTACCATAAAAGATATGCGTAAAATGCTTGACGCAAAGGAAATTTCCTCCCCCGAGCTTACAAAAGCATATCTCGACAGAATCAACAAGATAGACGGAAGCCTGGAAAGCTATATAACTGTTACGGAAGATCAGGCTATGGCTGCCGCTGAGGCTGCACAGAAGAAGATCAATGCAGGCGAAGCTTCTCCCCTCTGCGGTATTCCTCTCGCAATTAAGGACAATATATGCACAGAAGGTGTTAAGACAACATGTGCATCCAGAATGCTGGAAAACTTTGTTCCTCCATACAATGCAACCGTTATGGAGAAGCTGGAAGCTCAGGATATCGTTATGCTTGGCAAGACTTCCATGGACGAATTCGCTATGGGCGGTTCCACACAGACATCCGCATTTAAGAAAACAAAGAATCCCTTTGACCTTACAAGAGTTCCCGGCGGTTCTTCCGGCGGTTCCGCAGCTGCTGTAGGTGCAGACCTCTGTGCTGCTGCTCTGGGTTCCGATACAGGCGGATCTATCCGTCAGCCGTCCTCATTCTGCGGCGTTACCGGTCTCAAGCCCACATACGGAAGAGTATCACGTTATGGTCTCGTAGCTTTTGCAAGCTCACTTGACCAGATCGGTCCTATCGCAAGATCTGCTGCTGACTGCGGCACTATCCTCAACGCAATCGCAGGATATGATTATCACGACGGTACTGTTTCCAAGAATCCCGTTGACGATTACACAGCTAAGCTTGGCATGGATATGAAGGGCGTTAAGATCGCTGTTCCCGCTGAATTCTATGCAGAGGGCATCGACGATAATGTGAGAAAGACTGTTCTTGCTGCTGCTGACAAGTACAAGGAAATGGGTGCTGAGCTTATCGAATGCTCCATGCCCTCACTGAAATATGCTGTTGCTGCATATTACCTTATCTCCTCCGCAGAAGCGTCCTCCAACCTCTCCCGCTATGACGGAATCAAGTTCGGTCACAGAAGCGATATCCCCGGAAATTACAATGAGCTTATCACTGCATCCAGAAGCGAGGGCTTCGGTGATGAAGTAAAGAGACGTATCCTCCTTGGCAACTACGCTCTCTGCTCAGGCTACTATGACGCTTACTACGGCAAGGCAATGGCTCTCAAGCAGAAGATCCGTGAAGAATATGCCGCTATCTTTGAAAAGTGCGATATCATACTTACTCCTACTGCTCCCAGTGTTGCATACGGCGTAAATGAGAACATTGACGATCCTAAGAAGATGTATCAGGCTGATATCTGCACAGTTACCGTTAATATCGCCTCTCTCCCCGCTATCTCCACAACCTGCGGATATGACGAAAAGGGTATGCCTATCGGTATGTCTCTTATCGGAAAAATGTGGGACGAGGCTACTGTTATCGGTGCTGCCGATGCTTTTGAAAAGACATTTTCACGCATTGGCACTAAATTATAAGGAGGGCAATTTCCATGGCAGTTTCTGATTATATTCCTGTTATCGGTCTGGAGATCCATTCCGAGCTTCTTACAAAATCAAAGGTATTCTGTACCTGCTCCGCTGAATTCGGCGGTGATAAAAATACACGCTGCTGTCCCGTATGCTCCGGTATGCCGGGTACGCTCCCTATCCTCAACCAGACAGCTGTTGAATATGCCGTAAAGGCAGGATATGCTCTCGGATGCAGCATCAACAAGTTCTCCGTTTTTGACAGAAAGAACTACTTCTACCCCGATCTTCCCAAGGCTTATCAGATCTCACAGATGCCTCTACCTCTCTGCATCAACGGTGTTGTTCCCATCGAATATGAGGAGAACGGCGAGAAAAAGCACAAGGAGATACGCATCAACCGTATCCATCTTGAAGAGGATGCAGGAAAGCTTATCCATGATGATCTGAACGGTGTTTCACTCTGCGACTACAACCGCTGCGGCGTGCCCCTTATTGAGATCGTTACAGAGCCTGATATGTCATCCCCCGAGGAGGCAAGAACTCTCGTTGAGACCATTTCCCTCCTGCTCCAGTACACAGGCGTTTCCGACTGTAAAATGGAACAGGGCTCTATCCGTGCCGATGTCAACATCTCCCTCATGAGAAAGGGCGACACGGAATTCGGTACAAGAGCCGAGATAAAGAATGTAAACTCGCTCAAATCTATCTACCGCACGATCGAGTATGAGATAAAGCGTCAGGCAAGGATTCTCGATCAGGGAGGAAAGATCGTTCAGGAGACAAGACGTTTCGATGCTAACAAGGGCGAAACCAAGTCCATGAGAACCAAGGAAGACGCTCACGATTACAAGTACTTCCCCGATCCCGATATCCTGCAGGTAAACTTCTACGATGAAGACCTTGAGCGTATAAAGAATTCTCTTCCCGAAATGCCTAAGGACAGACTTGCAAAGTACATCGGCTTCGGCATTCCCGAAAAGGAAGCTAAGATCATCGTTAATACAAAGAAGATCTCCGATCTCTTTGAAGAGGCTCTTAAATGCTACAATAATCCCAAGTCTCTTGTAAACTTCATCAACGGCGAGATCATGAGAAGAATCAATCTCGGTGAGATAGACATTGACGCTCCTATGTTCAATGCAGCTGAGATCGCAAAGCTTGTGGAAATGTCCGAAACAGATAAGGTCACAAAGAACGATGCCAAGGAGATCTTCCGTGAAATGGCTGAAAAGGGCGGAGATCCCGAGGAGATCGCTAAGCGTAACGGCATGCTCATTGTAAGCGATACCGGCAAGGTTCTTGAGGTTATTGAAAAGGTGCTGGCTGCCAATGAAAAGGCCGTTAACCAGTATAAGGACGGCGACGTTAAGGTATTCGGATTCCTCATGGGACAGTGCAACAAGGAGCTGAGAGGTGCCGCAACTCCCAAGGTAGTCAAGGAAGAGCTTGAAAAGAAGCTCAAGAGCCTTTGATTTTATATAATCTAATTATTCTGCATTCATAATCATCCCGGACAAGCTGCGGCTTGCCCGGGATTTAATTTTTGTCGAAAAAAAACATATTATAAAACATTTTTTGTTGTTCTGAGGTACGCATGAGCACAAAAAAATATTTCTTAAAACGGAATATATGTATATTTGTATGAATTGTACAAATATCCGATTTTATTTAATGGCAATATCACGAAATTGTGCATTTTACGCAAAAAGCCTTTGACTTTTTCCATTTTTATGGTAGAATAATATTAAACGGTTATGTGCAGATATGCCCGGATCAGCAAAGTCTGTTTTCTTCACACGGCATATTGCTTTTGTGCTGTCTTTCCGCAGAATTCAGCCGGAAAATGTAAATACATTTCACCATGAAGCACATGACCCTCAATTCTATTGTCTGCGGAGAAATGGAGCATCTATGTCAAAAATCATTGCTGTTACATCAGGTAAGGGCGGAACAGGCAAATCATCCATCTGCTCAGAGCTTGGATTTTCTCTGGCTAAGCAGGGTCACAGAACACTTATCATTGAACTGGACTTCGGTCTGAGGTGCCTGGATATCATGCTTGGCGTAAAGGATGACATAAAGTACGACCTCGGAACAGTTCTTAAGGGCGAGTGCGACATTTATCAGGCAACTACTCAGGTCAAGATCGCTACTAACCTCAGCATTGTATGTGCCCCTGAAGATCCTTTTGCAAAGGTGGATGCAGATACCATCAAGAGCATCTGCCAGGAAATGAGAAAATACTACGAATACATCATTGTTGATACATCTGCAGGTACAAACGAAAGCGTTTTCGATGTTGTCGAGCAGTCCGATCTTATCCTTATCAATACTACTCCCGACCCTGTCTGCGTTCGTGATGCAAGAACTATGTCCGATGAGTTCTACAAAAGAGGAAACAAGAAGCAGCGGCTTATTATCAATAAGGTAAATCCTGATATCTTTAAGGCGGATCTTATCGTTGACCTTGACGAGATCATCGACACAGTCGGAGTTCAGCTTATCGGTGTTATCCCCGATGACGACGCTGTTATCATTGCTACCTCAAAGGGACAGCCCCTTCCCAACACTTCCCTTGCATTCAAGGCCTTCGACGCTATTTCCAAGCGTATCAAGGGCGAGGATGTTCCCCTTAGCTTCAAGGTCCTCTTACAGTAATTTTCCCCGTCTTTCGGGTCAGAAAGGAATGAACTAAATGAATATTGCACTTATTGCACACGACTCCAAAAAGGAGCTGCTTGTTCAATTCTGCATTGCCTATTGCGGCATCCTCTCAAGACACAGCTTATGTGCAACAGGTACTACAGGCAAAATGGTAGCTCAGGCTACGGGACTTAATATCCAGCGTTATTTAAGCGGATCTCAGGGCGGCGACCAGCAGATCAGTGCTCGTATTTCCTGCAACGAGATCGACCTTCTCCTCTTTTTCCGCGATCCTCTTTCCCCTAAGCCCCATGAGCCAAACGAAATGAATCTTCTCAGACTGTGCGATGTTCACAACATTCCTGTTGCAACTAATATTGCCACTGCCGAAGCACTTATACATGCTCTCGAAAGAGGCGACCTTGACTGGCGTCAGATCGTTAATCCCGTATTCTGATATTATAGGAATATTTTTCTGCATAACAGCCTGTAATTTTGGTGTGATTTGCTATTGACATTTCGCCCTTACAGGTGTATGATTATGACATACAACTAAACAACAAAACAGCTGTGATACGGGAGAGTAGTCCGGAAACCTTTTTCAGAGAGAGCGGCATTTTGCTGAAAGCCGCTTATCAGGCTCCGTATGAAGGACACCCGTTAGCCGACGACCGATAGAAAGGCGTCCGTATTTCTGCGTTAAAGAATTGAGTGCCGATATATGAAGCTGAATCTATGATCGCTTCATGATTGGAATTTGGGTGGTATCACGGTTTTTTACAGTCGTCCCTATGATTTCCCTTTGTGGGGAATTCAGGACGGCTTTTTTGTTTTTATCTTTATCGAAAGGAATGACTGCTTAAAATGGATCTAATCACTACACGAATAAAGGGTATGGAGGACGTTGTCCCCGGAAACAGCCACAAATGGCAGACCGTTGAAAAGATCGCTGCCGATACTGCTTCTGCTTACGGTTTCCGTGAGATACGCATACCTACTTTTGAGAATACAGAGCTTTTTGTCCGCTCAGTGGGTGAAACTACCGATGTTGTTCAGAAGGAAATGTTTACTGTTCAGGGCAGAGAGAGCACATTCACTCTCCGTCCCGAGGGTACAGCAGGAACTATCCGTGCAATGCTTCAGAACGGACTGCTGAACGACGCTCTCCCCCAGAAGGTGTTCTACGTTCTTTCCTGCTTCCGTCATGAAAAGCCCCAGGCAGGCAGACTCTGGGAATTCCATCAGTTTGGCTGCGAGATGGCAGGAAGTGCTTCTCCTGCTGCCGACGCTGAAGTAATATGCCTGGCAAAGTCCGTTATTGACCGTTTCGGATTAAAGGATGTTGTTCTCCACATCAACTCTATCGGCTGTCCTAAGTGCCGCAGCGAATATTACAACAAGCTCCGTGATTTCTTTGAACCGCACCGTGAGGAGCTTTGCCCCACCTGCCAGTCCAGACTGGACAAGAATCCTATGAGAATTATTGACTGTAAGAGCGATATCTGCCGGGGTATCGGCAAGAACGCTCCCCTTATGATAGATTTTCTCTGCGAAGAATGCTCCGATCACTTCACAAAGCTCAAAGGTTATCTTGATGATATGGGAATAGAGTATTCTATCGACCCTAAGATCGTCAGAGGTCTTGATTATTACACAAAGACTGTTTTCGAGTTCATCACAACCTCTATCGGTGCACAGGGAACTGTCTGCGGCGGCGGACGTTATGATGGTCTTATTGAAGAGATGGGCGGCAATCCTACTCCCGCTCTCGGCTTTGCCATGGGTCTTGAAAGGATCATTATGACCATGGAAAAGGAAGGCTGCGATTTTATTCTCCCCAGAACATGTGATGTTTACATCGGTGCTATGGGCGAAAAGGCCCAGGCAAAGGCTGTTGCTCTTACGAAGCAGCTTCGTGACGAAGGCTACTGGGCTGAGTGCGATGTAATGAACAGAGGCGTTAAGGCTCAGATGAAGTATGCTAACAAGCTCGGTGCTGCATTCTCCGTTATCCTCGGTGACAATGAGCTTGGATCCGGGGAAGCCAAGCTGAAAAACATGGCAAGCGGAGAGGAAACAATTATCCGTCTTGACAGCAGCTTCGTCGATAATTTTGCTAATATCCACACTGCAAATATGTTTGCAGCTGAATAAGGAAAGGAAGTAATTTTTATGGCAGATACAATGAAAGGTCTGAAACGCACCTGCTACTGCGGCGAAGTCGAGGGCATCGGCAAGGAAGTCGTTGTAGGCGGTTATGTTCAGAAGGCAAGAAATCTGGGAAATCTCATTTTCATCGACCTGAGAGACAGATCAGGCATCGTGCAGCTGGCATTTGATGATTCCACGGACAGAGATATATTTGAAAAAGCATCCTCATGCCGATCGGAATTTGTTCTCCTTGTAAAGGGTATTGTAAGAGAGCGTGAGAGCAAGAATAAAGATATCAAAACAGGCAATATTGAGATATTCGTAACCGATCTGAGGATCCTTGCAAAGGCACAGACACCTCCCTTTGAGATCGTTGACAACTCCAACACAAACGAGGAGCTGAGACTCAAATACCGTTACCTTGACCTGAGAAGAAAGCCCCTCCAGGATAATATTATCATGAGAAGCAAGATCGCTAAGGTTGCAAGAGATTATTTCTATGAGAACGGCTTCATCGAAATTGAAACGCCTATGATGATAAAGTCCACTCCCGAGGGTGCAAGAGACTATCTGGTTCCTTCAAGAGTTCATCCGGGCTCATTCTATGCACTTCCTCAGTCACCTCAGATATACAAGCAGCTCCTTATGATCGCCGGCTATGACAGATATATCCAGCTGGCAAGATGCTTCCGTGATGAGGACCTCCGTGCTGACCGTCAGCCCGAATTCACTCAGATCGACCTTGAAATGTCCTTCGTTGAGACTGAGGACGTTATGGAGATGGCAGAGGGCTTTGTAAGCCGTCTGTTCAAAGAGGTTCTTGGCAAGGAAATACCTGTTCCCCTGCCAAGAATGAAGTACACAGAAGCTATGGAGCGTTTCGGCTCCGACAAGCCCGATACACGCTTCGGAATGGAGATCACAGATCTCAGTGAAACTGTAAAGAACTGCAATTTCGGTGTATTCACATCCGCTATCGAAGCAGGCGGTTCTGTTCGCTGCATTACAGCCAAGAACGCTGCATCCGTATTCACAAGAAAAGAGATCGACAAGCTCACAGAGTACGTTAAGGGCATCGGCGTCAAGGGTCTTGCTTACATTCGCTGGGTAGATGACGCTCCGAACTGCTCCTTCGCTAAGTTCCTTGGCGAGGGCGAGCTTGACGCTGTCTGCAAGGCTGCAGATGCCGAAAAGGGAGACGTTGTATTTATCATTGCTGACAAGAACAGCGTTGTACTCCCCTCTTTGGGTGCTCTCCGTCTGAAATGTGCAAAGCAGCTTGATATTATTCCCGAAGGTCAGTTCAACTTCCTCTGGATAACAGAATTCCCATTCTTTGAATGGAATGAGGAGACACAGCACTGGGACGCTATGCACCATCCCTTCACAATGCCTATGGACGAATGCCTGCAGTATCTTGACTCAGCTCCCGAAAAGGTCTTTGCAAAGGCATATGACCTTGTTCTCAACGGAACAGAGCTTTCCAGCGGCTCCATAAGAATCACTGACTACGAGCTCCAGCAGAAAATGTTTGAGGCTCTCGGTCTTACAGATGAAGAGATAGCAGCTAAGTTCGGATTCCTGGTTGAAGCATATAAGTACGGTGCTGCTCCTCACGGAGGCATGGGCATCGGTCTTGACAGACTTGCAATGATCCTCTGCGGTGCAGACAGCCTGAGAGATGTAACTGCATTCCCCAAGGTGCAGAACGCATCCGAGCTTATGAGCGACGCTCCAGCAAGGGTTGACAAGGAAAGCCTTGATATCCTTGGAATCGAGATCAGAAATACGGAAGAATAAGAAACTTATAAATCAGTTATTATGCAGCGGATATCCACATTCGGATATCCGCTGTTTTTTCTGTCCATTCGGCAAAAGCGTAATATGTCGAAATATCTGCAGATTTCATCCCGGAAATACATTTCTGCACAATATTCTGTCTCAGGAACCACAATAATAAGCGATATCTGCCAATATTTTTCAGCTTTCTTTATTTTCCTGTATCTTTTCATTGACAAAGGCGTGAATAAGTGATATTATAGTTTTAATTTGGTATATCATCACAACACCGTTTTTTCCTGAGAAACTATCGGTGTTATTCTAAAAATAAGGAAAGTTTCAGATGGATAACAAAAAGAAAAACAATGCTCACGAGAGCGGCATGGTGGTTCTGTACGATGCAGAATCGGGAGAAGAATATAAGGGAAGCAGCACTGCCGAGGAAGCAACTGCGGAGCTCTCCATGGTGAAGGATGACGTAAAAAATAACACTGTCCCCAAATCAGAACCAATTTCCATACCAAAAGAGAATCCCGCTCCCGTCACTGCTTCGGAGCCTGATGACGATAACGACAGCGATATGTCTGCCATGATCGCTTCTGCTATACAGAAAAAGAAAGATACCAAAAGAGCAGAGAAGAAGAAGCAGAACATAAGGACAGCTGTTATTTCAGCAAGTGCTTTTGTCTTTGCATGCATTGCTGTATATTTCGGAGGATGGGCTGCTTCAATGGGCGGATTTCTCCCCAACACATATATCAACAATATTGAAGTGAGCAAAATGACCGTTACTCAGGCAGTTTCGGCACTTCAGGCAGAAAAATCATCCGACTACTGCCTTACCGTTTACGAACGTAACGGCACAAGCAAGCAATTTCCTCTTAACGATTTCAATTATCAGCTGGATGTGTTCTCTGAGGTCATGAAGCATTATAATGAACAAAGCCACGCCGGATGGATAAAGGCTTATTTCACTAACACGAACCTTACGGTACAAACAACTCCCACATATGACAGCGAAAAACTTATCCGTCTGCTGAAAAACACATCCTGGGGCACTCAGGAAACAAGTGATGCTATCCTTGTTCACGGTCCCAACGGTTATTATATTCAGGATGAGGTATACGGAGACAAGGCTGACAGCAATGTCATTGCCGAATATGTTAACAGCAAGGTGGCAGAGGGCATACTCTCCGTTGATCTTGCGGAAAGCGGCTGCTACACCGACCCTACAGTTTTCAGAACCGAGCTAACAGAGAATCTTGCAGAGCTGAATTCAAAGTTCAATTATGTTATCACTCTTGATTTCGATTACACGCAGGAAGTGCTTACAGGTGCTGACGTTTATGAGTGGATGGGCAACGGCGGTGTGCTTGACCGCACAAAGGTGGAGGCTTATGTTGACAAGCTTGCGGAAAAATATGATACCTTCATGAAGCCAAGAAGCTTCAAAACCACAAACCGCGGTCTTATCAAGCTTGACCAGGGAAGGTATTCCACAGGTCAGTACGGCTGGTGGATAGACAAGGAAAAAACTGTTGAACAGCTTATCGGCTACATAGACGCCGGCGAGACGATCACAACAGATCCAACTTATGTTACTCTTGACACGGGCTACACATATCAGGGCTTTGAATCCGCACGAAGTGCTGACGGCGATATCGGAAACACCTACATAGAGGTAGATCTCACTAATCAGCATCTGTGGTATTATCAGAATGGCGTGCTGACATTTGAGACAGATCAGATCGTTTCAGGCAAAGCATCAGACCCCAAGAGAAAAACTCCCGAGGGTGTTTACAGCGTATACACCAAATCCACAAACTACACAATGAGAGCAGCCGACGGTTCATACACCGCAAAGTGTGCATATTTCATGCGTGTAAGCTTCGAGGGAATCGGATTCCACGATCTGAGCAGAACAGCCTACGGCGGAAACATCTATCTTACAAACGGTTCACACGGCTGCATCAACATGAAAAAGGATGAGGTCAGCAAGCTCTATGACATGGTCGAAAGAGGCACTCCCGTTGTTTTCTATTATTAAGAAATCACTGAATAAATCTGACGGAAAACATGCAAGCAAGATGCGTGTCGTAATTTATTCGGTGGTTCCATAATACCGATCCCAGAGAACCTGTCCGAAATGACAGGTTCTTTTTGTTGTTAACATGATGATATCTCATACTAATAACCGCTTATTCCGTTGATAATGACAATGGATGGGATACGTTCAGTCAAGGAAAATGCCTATGCAGGATAGAAGCAGTACTTGTAAATGCACTGTCAATAATGATATTATCAAAGATTACAAAGTGAAAACAAAATGGTATCAGCAACCGTGAAAATAATTAATATGTGTATACAAAAAGCCTACAATTCAGCTAAACCAATTGACACGGAGACAAAACATTGGTATTATTGATATAAACCCCAAGGGAGCCTTGGGTTCTGTTTTTGTGTGCGAAAATTACGAAAGGAGCTTGTCGCCATGCCTGGACTGAATTACAATCTCTGTATGGGCTGCATGGAACCGAAGGATAATGACGGTGCTTGTGAAAAGTGCGGATATTCCCCCGATGTACCATCCCTTCCATCGTACTTAGCTCCGGAAACATTCCTTAATGACAGATATATTTTAGGCAGACTGCTCCGCTACAACGGCGAAAGTGCCGAATATATCGGCTTTGATACGGTAACATCCTCAAAGGTCATTATACGTGAGTATATGCCCGATACACTGTGTCAGCGTCAGAAAGGATCAAACATCATTCTGGTAAACCAGAACTGCGTTGCACAGTATAAAGCCTTTATGTCCGAATTTGTTGAGCTGAACAAGATGCTGGCAAAGATGAGGACTCTTAATCATATCAATCCTGCTATAGATATGTTCGGTGACAACAACACCGGATACGTAATTTTCAGGTACATCGAAGGCGAAAATCTGACAGCATATCTGAAAGATCACGCAGGGGAGCTGACATGGGATGAGGTAAAAAGATTATTCCCCCCTATCTTCACAACTCTCTCCCTTGTCCACAACGCAGGACTTATCCACAGAGGTATTTCCCCCGATAACATCATCATAAATGAAAAGAATGAACTGAAGCTCATAGGCTTCTGCATTGCGGATTCAAGAACTGCAAATACAGAGCTTGCTTCTGAAATATACCACGGCTATGCAGCTCCCGAGCAGTACAGCTCCAGCAACTGGCAGGGCACATGGACCGATGTTTACGGCATCTGTGCTCTCCTCTACAGAATACTTACGGGAACCACTCCGGTAGATGCTCTCAGCCGTCTCACAAATGACACTCTCCCTGAACCAAGATCACTTAATCCCGATATTCCTGCCAATGTTTCCAAAGTCATCATGAACGGTATGAACATGTCGGGTGATCTGCGTATACAGACTGTCACTGAGCTTGTAACTCAGCTTTTTGAGGAGCCCGAATTCAACCGTCAGAAGCCTTCTCAGACTGCTACTCAGACTATTGCCATACCAAAGCAGCACAGCACTAAGGGCGAAGTCGAATCCGAGCAGACAAAGAGCAGCAAGAAGCTCCCCAGCAGACACAGAGTATTCTGGATAGTTGCTGCTACCTCCGCAGTTGTAATGTGCGTACTTATGGTGGTACTAATTATGCAGCTGGACGACACAAGCGGTCAGATAGCAAACGGCATACAGACCAGTCCCACTCTTGCAGATACGTCATTATCCGATATGCAGAGTTCAGACGGTATATCCGAGAGCAGCTCCGGAGAAGTAACTGAGGTTACAACCACTCCGTCAAATACTGCTGCCGGTCACTCTACAATGCCTACCCTTGCAGTGATCGAAACCTCGGCAACAGACCCATCATCAAGTCAGACAACCATTCGTCCCGGTGCTACGGTGTACATCATGAACGAGCTTGTGGGCAAGCCTTTCGATACGGTCAAGAATTCATCCGCAAATGAAAGCCTTACTATTATCCCTGAGTACGTTTACACTGATGAATACGAAAAAGGCATAATATTTGAACAGTCCATTGAAAAGGGTTCAAATTACGAAAAGGGTGCGGAGGTCACACTTAAAGTCAGCATGGGTCCCTCAAAGGTTATCGTTCCCGAATTCACCGGTCTCAGCAAAAAGGACTATCTCTCACTGCTCAATAATGCAGGTATCAAATACGAAGATAAGTATTACGACAGTGAGTACATCATGCATGATTATGTGGGCTGGATAGCTATGCAGAGCGGCGGCGATATAGAGCCCGGAGATTACATTGACCTTGAAAACGGTGAAGTGCTCCTGGTATTCGTTGCCAATAACCCTTCATCAACATCCGGCTCCGAAAGCGAAACAACATCGGAAACATCTGCAACCGAAACAGAGCCTTCCGAAACAGCATTGATAACAACATCTGTTCCAACGGAAGCCACTTCCGGTCAGATCGAGTTCCCTGTTTCAACAGATGAACCGGACATATCACTTACAGATGATTATTAATCTGTTATGTGGCTGATAACAGCGGCCCCCTTCGGGGGTACTGCCACGCATCAGCTGTTCATAGATCAAATCAGGTGTAAAGAACAAAAGAAAAAAGAGAGAAACGGAAAAACATAGAGCCGGGCCTCACAGGAAATCCTGTGAGGCTCGGCTCAGTTTTCGGAAAAAATTGATATGTCATTGACACGCAGGTCAGGAGATGATATAATATTGATATTCTGAATCAATACTAATAACCATTTAACCTATGGATAAAATACGGCGTATTCTATCTACCGTCTTTATCCATAGAACAAATGGTTATTATAGCAAGACACAGAAATAGCCTGACAAAAGGAGGCAAGGGCAAGGTTTGAAGAGTTAGGAACGAACCCGCAGGCAGGCTTCCGCCTGTCAAGGGTGAGTGACGACACTATTCAAGCTTTGCACTGCCGAACTTGACAGGATATTTTTGTGGATTGCTATAGTATAAAGGCGGTAATATAATGGCTGAAACAAAAACAAATGCAATGCGAATACTTGACAAGGCAAAGATTAATTACACAGTCCACACATATCCTCACGGAGATGAAGCGGTTGACGGAGTGAACGTGGCACGGCTTACCGGTCAGGACCCGGGGAAGGTATACAAGACCCTTGTTACCAAGGGCTGCGGACGTGACTATTATGTTTTCGTTATCCCTGTGGAGAAGGAGCTTGACCTGAAAAAATGTGCTAAGGCTGTAGGTGAGAAATCCGTTGAGATGATACACGTAAAGGACATCAATTCGGTAACAGGATACATCCGTGGAGGCTGCTCACCTGTGGGCATGAAAAAGCTGTTCAGAACTACATTTTTTGAGGACGTGCTGAAGCTTGATACAGTGATATTCAGCGGAGGAAAGATAGGATTGCAGATCGAGGCTGCTCCATCCGACATTATAAAGCTTATCAATGCACAGACTGCAGACATCTGCTTCTGAGAGGAGAGTATTTATGGAGATCAAAGGGTACACCTACGGCTGGGATAGTCATAAAGGGATGCTGGGTACGGAAAGATCCGTGGAATCGATCAAGACTATGGCTGAAATGGGCGGAAATTGGGCATGCCTGGCATTCGCCGTTATGCAGGAGCGTTTTTCATCTACTCGCTTCGGATTCGATTACAGACGAACCGATACAGACCGTGAAATAGAAACATCCATCAGACAGCTGAAGGAAGCAGGTCTCAAGGTATGTCTCAAGCCTATCGTCAACTGCGAGGACGGCACATGGCGTGCAAACATCACATTCCCCGAAAAGGAGTTCCCGGTTTTCGACAGTCACGGCAGACCCGTCAGCTACTGGAATGAATGGTTCTCGTGCTATACCGCATTCATCTGCCATTATGCTGAGATCGCAGAATATACGGGCTGTGAGATGCTTTGTATCGGCTGCGAGATGCTTGGAACAGAGCATAAGGAAGAGTATTGGAGAGATCTTATTAAGCAGGTACGTGAGATATATCACGGTCCTCTTGTATACAATACCAACCACGGCAAGGAGGAAAACGCCAGGTGGTTTGACGCACTTGATTACATCGGAACCTCTGCCTATTATCCTGTTGCAAAGGAAGGCGGAGCGTCCGCTGAGGAGATGCTTGCAGGCTGGGAGGAACCCAAAAAGCGTTTAAAGACCGTTTCGGAGAAATTCGGCGGCAAGAAGATCATATTCATGGAAATAGGCTGCAGAAGTGCAAGAGGCTGTGCTGCTATGCCATGGGATTTTGTTCACAAGGAATATCCCCGTGATGAGGACGAGCAGGCTAATTTC
Organism: Huintestinicola sp.; assembly: GCA_051882495.1. Taxonomy (GTDB): domain Bacteria; phylum Bacillota; class Clostridia; order Oscillospirales; family Ruminococcaceae; genus Huintestinicola. The sequence continues at coordinate 23,993 of JBJERX010000001.1, forward strand.
TATGAAAGTGCTTTGCGGGCAGTATGGAATGAACCATGGTTTGAGGGATTTTTCTGGTGGGACTGGAACACATTCCTTACTCCCGATGAACGGATATCCACTGACACAGGCTTCGGAATCCACGGAAAGAAAGCGGAAAAGCTGCTTACTGAGTGGTATACAAACAAGTAATTCTATCAGCAAAAACAACAGCGGACATGATGCCTGTCATGTCCGCTGTTTTGTATATTCCATATATTATTGCTTCTGCTCAACAATATTACTGAGCCATACACCCTTTTTGATAAGGATAAAGCCTACTATGACCTTGACAATGTCCACAGACTGGACTATTGCAAATATGGCATATACGTGAAGCGATGAAAAATTGCACAGAAGCAGTGCAGCGGGCAGAGTAATTGTCCAGGTAAATACGCTGTCAAACAAGAATGTTATCAATGTTTTTCCTCCTGAGCGGAGAGTGAAATACAGGCTGTTGAGGATGCCCTGTACAGGGAAAAATATTGCAGTTATCACAATGAACATCTGCCCGCTTTGACGTATTTCCTCCGAAGTGTCGTACAGCTTCGGGAATGACCCCGATAACGCTATAAGGACAGCTGCAAGGAACACGCATATCACTCCCGTAAATACTGTAAGGGAGTAAGAATCACGCTTTGCACGTTCATATTCCGACGCACCGAGAGTCTGACCTATAAGTATTCCCACGGCGTTTCCCAGAGCAATAAACACAACATTCATCATATTGCAGAGAGCATTGGAAATGTTCATTCCCGCTATGATATCAAGTCCAAGAGTGGAATACGCCTGAGTAAGTGCAGCTATTCCCCCCGACCACATAAATTCATTGAAAAAAATTGGCAGTCCCTTTTTGATTATCCCAAGAGAGGTATCCTTCGGAACAAGTATGGTAGAATAAATATTCTTAAGAAAGGTATGTTTATCCTTGCGTGCATTTGCCCATATAATAACTATACTCATTTCGCATACTCTTGCAATTACTGTTGCAAGTGCGGCACCCTTCACACCCAAGCAGGGCATTCCGAATTTACCGAATATAAGCAGATAGTTGAACACGATATCAACTAACACCGATATGATTCCTGCCGCCATAGGCTTGATGCTTTCACCCGTTTCACGGAGACTTCCTGCATATATCTGAGTCACTACAAAGGGCAGCATGCCGAACATCATAATATGCAGATATTCCTTTGCTGTCGCCAGCGTTAATGCAGGGTCAACGGAATTGCTTTCGCCCCTGAGATAAAGTCCGATAAGCATATCCTGTCCGAATGCAAATATCAGAGTTCCCAGCAGGAGGCATACTCCGCATATCCAGTGCTTAAGCCTGAAGGTCTGCCTGAATCCCTCCTCATTGCCCTGTCCGTAATACTGTGCTCCATATATACCGGGACCCGATAGTCCGCCGAATATGGAAAGATTGAACACGAACATCAGCTGACCGATTATTGATACGGCAGTCATGGTCTCCGTTCCAAGGCTTCCAACCATTATATTGTCCACAAGCCCTACCGCATTTGTAACGCCGTTCTGTATCATCATGGGCACGGCAAGGGCAAGAGCATTTTTATACAGCTGTTTGTTTTTCATTTTATGTCGTTCCTTTATCCAGATTAACTTGTTGTTCAGACAGTATAACACAATATCCTGCATTTTGCAAGAGGTTAGGAGGAATTTGTTATCTATTTTACATAAATCTATTGCAGTTATCGAAAAAATGTGGTATTATAGTATATATATCAACTTATACATATACTGATTAAGGAAGTTTGCTTTGAAAAAAAGACTTATAGAATCTGTCGGCATTCTGGCGGCGATAATCGCTGTATTTGCAATTATTAATGCAGGCATGGCACATTTCTCCCATGATCCCGCTGCT
>JBJERX010000002.1:0-25605 GCA_051882495.1 Huintestinicola sp.
TTGGATTATTATATCCGAGGATTTGTCTATAGGTTGATTTGGAATTAGTATAAGGCACAAAAAAGAACTGCCGCAGCTGCAGCAGTTCTTACGTTCTGTACTATATCAAAGGTTCTGAGCTTTATCTTACGTCATTAACGTTTCCGATAAGGGTGAAGCGGGGTTTTATATTGCCGTGGTCGTTGATATCCTCCAGGAACATTTTCAGGGGTCTAACCCAGATCCTGGGCTTATCATATATCTGCATATATACTACGCACTCCTCCAGAGTCTCATGATGGAGAGCAATGTTAAGAACAACATATTCTCCGCCCTTGAAGTGCTTGTATCTTCCGCCGATAACAACCTCTCTGTTCTCGGGCAGACCAACAACAGGTGTACCCTGCTGTACAGGCACAGCAGCGGAAGCATGGCTTACACACTCGGTAATATCGGCATCGGTCGAAGCATCAAAGATACGGTCATCATCTGCAGGTGCAGCAGCAGGAGCGGGAGCGGGAGACTCTATCTTCTCCTCGACGGGTGTTACTGTCTGAAGTGCTCCGTCCACAAGTATCATGGACTGATTCTTAGGAACGGTGATGCTTGCATTGCCGCCGTTTACATTGAAGGTCCTGCCCGAAAGCCTGTCTGCGAGACGGGCATAGTTTGTTCTGAAATTAAATGTGTAATCACCGTCACTGATGTTCAGGGCAATATAAACCGTCTGTCCGTCCAGCTCTCTCTGATAGAGGAAGGTCTGATTCTTAAGATCGATCTTGCTGTATTTGCCTGACTGGAGGGCAGGAAGCTCGCTTCTTACGGCACCCAGCTTGCAGATATGCTGATAAAGCATATCATCCTTACCCGGGATATTATCAAGCTCCAGACAGGGACGGATCGCAAGGTCTGCGTCCTGTCCTCTGCCCTTTTCGCCCTTGATGCCGAATTCACTGCCGTAGTACAGAGAGGGAACGCCGTACATGGTGTAGAGCATGGTGTAGCAGCAGCTGATGTGGTCGGGATTTCTGAGAACGCTTGCAAGACGTGCAACGTCGTGGTTATCAACAAAGTTGTACATATAGATATCGCCGTACTGACCCAGCTGATATTCGATAGAATGTGCTATCTCGAAGTAGTTGCGGTCGTTATGGGAGGAATAGATTCCCTTATAGCACTGGTAATTTGTTACGCAGTCAAACATTTCGGGATTTGCCCAGCGGCGGTAGTCGCCGTGGATGATCTCGCCCATGAGCCAGAAATCGGGCTTGATGCTGCGTGTGAAGGAATGGATACGCTTGATAAAGTCGTTGTCAAGACAGTCAGCCGCATCGAAACGGATACCGTCGATTCCCCACTCCTCTATCCACATCTTAACGGCGGAAAGAAGGTATTCAACAACATCGTTGTTGCGGAGATTAAGCTTTACAAGGTCATAGCAGTTGTTCCAGCCCTCGTACCAGAAGCCGTCGTTAAAGCCCGTATTGCCGCCGAAGTTCAGGTTGCAGAACCAGCTTGTGTACTGTGAACGCTCTCTGTTCTGCTTAACATCTTGGAATGCAAAATGCTCACGTCCTACATGGTTGAATACGCCGTCAAGTATTATTCTGATGCCGTTGTTGTGAAGAGCCTTGCAGACCTCGGCGAAATCGGCATTTGTTCCGAGACGGGCGTCAATAAGCTTATAATCTGTTGTATCATAGCCATGAGCTGCGGACTCAAACACGGGACCGAAGTAAACGGCATTGATGTGCATTTTTTTCAGGTGAGGGATCCAGTCGATAACCTTTTTGATACGGTTGACGGGAGTGTCAGAGGCCTCGGCACGGGTACGCTCGCAGCCGCAGAAGCCCAGAGGGTAGATATGGTAGATCGCAGATTTTTTGATCCATTCGGGTGAATTAGACATTTTTATTCATTCCTTTCGGGTAAGTCAGATGCTGTTGTCAGCTGTAAACAATACGGTCATTATGTGTATTTTTATACTAATAAACGGACCGTTTCAGCATCGGCTTTATACATTATAACACAAAATACACCGCTATGCAAGCATAAGCGGTGTATAATCGCAATTTGTACAATTTTTTTGCTGATTTGTTGGAATATATATCTTATCTGTGTCCGCCTGCTCCGCCTCCGCCGTGGTGACCTCCGCCGCCTCCGCCTCCGTGAGATGAGGAGGAAGTAGTTGTATATTGACGCAGAAATACATCCTGACGACGGTATATGTCCAGAGAGCGTCTGTCAATATAGTTCCTTGTATCGGGCTTCTGATATTTGCTGTAGCTTTTGCAGATGCTGAAATATGTTACAAGAAACGCTGCTATGAAGAACAGCACACCCAGAAGGAGAACACTCATTGAAACGGGAAGACCCGGCCCTTTGTCATAATATTCCTTAGTTTTTGCAATAAATACAGATGCCGAACCCAGGTCATCATAATCCATGTACAGGTCGTTTACCTCATCCAGCATGGATTCAAAACGCTGACCGTTGATATATTTCTCCGCATCCCCTGCAACAACTATATATCTGTAGCCCACATCGCAGACATAAAGCACTCCCGAGGAGCTTCTTCCGAACAGCTTATCATATTTATCCTCGGAAAAATTTCTTGCACCACCGAGGCTGCTGAAATCATAGTTAAGAGTTACAATGCCGATGTTCCAGCCCGTATATTCCGTTATTTCCTCCAGCTGACCTTCGAGATATGCCCTGGACTCCTCATTGTACAGCCCGGAGTTATCCTCAATGCAGAAACCCGCTGCATATGTCGGCGTGGAGAACAGAAAGAGAACTGCCATTACTGCTGCAAAAGCGGCAGTAAACACCCGGAAAAACCTTGCCGTCATATTATATCGCACCTCCTACGATAATAGTAAGGATAAATGCGGCAATGCCTGCCAGAGCGGCGGCAAGGAGCACCTTTGGGGTAGATACGGGATATTTTCCTACAAGCTTTCCTGTCTGACCGTTGATGGCATAGGAATAGACTGTTCCGTTATGACGGTATGTAAGGAACCATACAGGGAGCAGGACGTAATGCCATTTTGTTTTCAGAATGCGGATATTTTTTTGCTGTATGTTCACTGAGTTGTAGCAGGCGATATCACGCATTATATCATCCTTAAGCACCTCAACGGTACCATCCTCTATCCTCTTTTTTATTCGTCCCACTACCTCGCCCTTATCAACGTCATATCTGTCGGCATAGTAGCCCGAGAGGTATTTCATATTAAATTTTACCAGCTCCTGATAGTTATAAGGCTCTACTGCATCCATAAGCTCATCATCAATTTTTTGTGAGCCGTCGGCAGGAACGCCCATGTATGTCATTTTACCGGCACGGTCCACACGGAAGAACATGGTGGTGGTAGTTGTGGAGTCTCCCCTGTGGGAGACTGTGACTTTTTTGGCTTCACCCAGTACGTATGCATCAACATCGCAGTCAGCGAACCAGAAGGGAACATACAGTCCGGTGATCTTTTCTATCTGGCTTGCGGTAAGGAAGTCCGAAGGGAGAAACATTTTCTTGGAACAGGTCTGCTTGAAGAAATTCTCCGCCTGGAGCCTTGAGAATTTGAAGGGAATAATCAGCTCGGGAGCAAATTTTCCGTCCAGTCTTCCTTTAAGAGATACGGGGTTATGGCAGTAATAGCAGAAGGAGGCTGCCGTTTCGTGGGAACAGATTATCTCCGCTCCGCAGCTGGGGCATACATAAAGATCGGTAGCAGAGGAGTAATCCTCCGCCTCGGCAATTTGTTCCTCCTCCGGGGCAGCTGTCTCCTGAGCCGATGTCTGAGCCTGATCCTCATGGCATAGCTCATCCACCTCCTCAGCGGTAAAAACAGAGCTGCACCATTCACAGATGAAATTCTGTGCGTCAGCGTTGAATTTCAGTTCACCGCCGCAGTTCGGGCATTTATATGAGATCACAGATTCCAATTTTCTATCTCCTCTGACACAAGGGAACCTCAAAAACTTCTTCACGGCAAATCTTCATTTGCTCATGTCCCGGTTTTTTTGAGTACCCCATAAACATTAATATTGTTCCGTGGGCTGCTGAAAAGACCTGTCCCCGCAGGGAACGGAGACAGGTCTGATAAAAGCACTCTGTTAGCTGATCTGCAGGTTACTGAGGCTTTTTGCTTCCGCAGTTATTGCAGAAGTTGCCTTCGTTCACCTGTCCGCAGGAGCAGGTCCAGGGACCTGCAGGCTTCTTGCTTCCGCAGTTGTTGCAGAAGTTGCCTGTATTTACCTGTCCGCAGGAGCATGTCCATGAAGCTGCGGGAGCAGGCTTTTTATTTCCGCAGTTATTGCAGAAATTACCTGTGTTTACATTACCGCAGGAGCAGGTCCAGGAGTTTGCATTCTGCTGTGCCTGCATCTGTGCCTGCTGCTGAGCGGCATTAGCCTGCATCTGAGCTGCGTTTGTCTGTGATGCGGCACTCATGAATCCGCCTGCACCTGACATACCCATGCCCATTGCCATAAATGCATTGCCCGCACCTGCTGTGTTGGAGCCTGCACTCTGGAGACCCTGAGCAACAGAGGACTGAACAAAGCCCTCTCTGATAGTAGGATCGGACATCATAGCACCCTTATTCCTCATATTGATGAGTTCCTTGGATTCATCGTCATAAGAAATGCTTGCGAGACCTACAGAGCATACCTCGATACCTCTGAGATTGTTCCAGTCCTCATCAAGAGTCTGAGCCATGTACTTGGAAAGCTCTCTGGACTTGGATGTGATAGCGGAGATCCTTACGCCGTCAACAGACATCTGGTTGATAGCAGACTGGAGAGCATCCATGAACTCATTGAAGAGCTGAGATGAAAGGTCTGTTACCTGAATGGATGTTGTGCCCTTGGGAGCAAATTCTGTGTAGAATTTGAGGGGGTCTGTGATCTTGATGGAATAAGAACCGTGAGCTCTGAGGAAAAGCTCTGCGTTATAGAAATTATCGAAATAGTTAACGGGGTTTCTTGTGCCGAACTTTATTCCCTTTATCTCAGCGGTGTTGATATAGAAAACCTGCTGCTTGGATGAGGGAACACCGCCGAACTTAAAACGCTCCCAGGTATCCTTCAGGGATTCATTCAGCTCACCGTTAAAGAGTGAGGGGGCTGTAGCGTTGTTTACAGTGTAATAGCCTTCCTCGGCACAGTAGTCAACGATCTTGCCTCCGTCGATAAGGAGCATGAGCGTATTGGGGTAAACGTGGATAACAGAGCCGTTGGTTATGTAATCCTCTGTACCCTTAGTGTTGGAACCCTTGCCCTGTCTTACCATTACGCCCTTAACAAGAAGTGTTTCGGCAGTCATATCTGCGGGCTCGATGACTTCCTTCCAGGAATCGGCAAGTGTACCGCCCACAGCGGAAATAGCAGCTTTAAGTAATCCCATGATAATATACCTCCAGTATACAAATTTAAATATTATCCATTTGGTATAAACAGCAGCCTTTTCTGAGCAAAATCGGCTGGCAATATTATTATATCATATTATCTTAACAATTTCAACATTTTCACATATAATTATTTCTTTTTCTTTTTGGTGAAAATGCCCGCAATAACAGCGGCAACAGCAAGAACACCTGCAACAACAATTACAATAATATAGCTTGATTTCTCGGTATTGCCCGTAGCAGGAGAAAGGGTCTCAGCCGAAACTGCCGCAGAAAGCATAGCTGTCAGTATAAAGCAGACAAGTGCAGAGATAATTTTTCGGTTCATCTTATCGCTCCTTCCGGATGGAATAAAGATTTTTTCGTCATTTTTACTGTATTTTCATATATTATAACATATTTGTTTGAAAAAATCCACTATTATTTTAAAAATATTTTTATTCGCCTTATTTCGACATTCTTTTACACCAATTTGTTTTATACTGAAAAAACAAACCAAAAATACTGTATAATAAAAACAAAAAACATTTAGGACGGTAATCTGATGAATGAAATTCGTACCCGCACAATTGGCGAGAGACTGCGGGATATGCGGGAGGATAATGATAAAACACAGGCTGAAATTGCAGAGCTGCTCAAATGCTCTCAGGTGTGTTACTCATACTATGAGCTGGGGAAAAGGGCTATTCCTGCCGAGTATCTTATAATTCTTGCTACATATTACAATACCAGCGTGGATTACCTGCTGGGGCTTACTCCGGGGAAGCAGCCTTATCCGAAGGAGAAGGTCTGACGCCTGAGGAAATGCTTTCCCTGATAAGGGCGTATATCGCCGAGAAAGCAGGTATAACAAGAATAATACCCACTGCACCGCCAAGCTCCGCACCTGCGATGATAGCGGTCAATATAAGCACGGGGGGAAGTCCTACACTTTTTCCCACGATCTTAGGATAGATAAGATTATTTTCAAGCTGTTGGAGCACGATGATAAACACAACGAACCATAATGCTGATGACGGACGGACAAGAAACAGAAGAAGAGCGGCAGGAACAGCTCCGATAAATGCTCCTGCCACAGGTATCAGTGCAGTCACGCCTATTACTGTACTTATAAGCAGGGGATATTCAAATCCGAAAATAACCATTCCCGCAAAGCACAGAGTGCCCAGCACAGCAGCTTCAATTATCTGCCCGCCGATAAAATTTACAAAGCTGTTATTTACCACACCTATCACGTGTGCAGTTTTTTTGTACCTTTCTTCCCCAAGGGCAGCCTGCATAAGACCTTTGCAGAATTCAAGAATATCATCCCGTGAGGCAAGGAGATATATGGAGATAACTATCCCGATGATAAAATCCATTAGATTTCCGAAAAAGCTTGCTGTCATGGAAAAGGTCTCCTTGATAAGAGCGGGAGCCTGATCGGATATTTTTTCTATGATCTTGTCCAGCTGACCTAAAACTCCCAGAGGGTCACGGCTTGCCAGAATGTCATATCTCCTTCGGAAGCTGTTGTAATAGCCGTCAAAACCCGCAGCAAGGAGCTTCACGCTTTCGGTAAGCTGAGGGATGATATAACAGACGATACCTGTGAATATCCCTGCTATAAGCAGATAAAAGATCAGGATGGCAATGTATCTGCGTCCCTGTTCGCTGAGCCTTTTTGATGGTATGCGTCCAAGAAGAGCCTGTACCTTCGATACTGCAGGATCGGCAACAGCGGCAAACAGTATCCCGATGAATACAGGGATAAATACTGCCCATATTTTGCCGAATACCGTCAGGGCTGCCTCCGGACGCACAAGCACAAACGCTCCGAGAAAGATCAATAAAGCAGGACGTATATATTTCCTCTCCAAACAAGCTCACCGCCGATCTTCGGAACCTGTATACATAGGCACATTACGAATTTGTCCTATGGTTATTAGTATAAAGGTTCTTTTTATTTTCACACAAACAAGTCTATTCTCCGATCAATGCATCGGCAATGCCCTCTGCTGCCAGCTCACCTGCATACAGGGCCTGATCCAGGGAATTTGCATGACCGCCTACCTCTATAAGCAGCGACCCTGTGGTCAGATCCTGGTTGTACTGTCTGTAATCAAACAGCACAGGACGAGTAAGACCATTGTACCGTGATTCCATAGCCCGCTGGAAGGCACCCGCTGCAGCAAGATTCTTCATGCAGTCGGGCATACCCATAGTTCCGTCATCACAGCCGCAGATAAGCATTACCTGTGCGGATGATCTGCCGTTTATTTCAGCTGTGGGAGCGATACGTTCGCCGTTTTCCCGCTCGATGGCATCACGATGAACATCAAGCACGACCTTTATGGAGGGGTATTTTTTCAGCAGAGCAGTCACGGTCTCACGGCTGCGGTCATATGACCCGTTGTAGGAGGGGTGATCGTGTACAGTAGTATCATGCAGAGTGCTGATTCCCCGTGCCTCGAATATACGGGCCATAGCTTCACCCACTGCAGTCATGTTCTTGCTGCTGTCAGTGGTACGGCTGAGGAAATCGGGATCATAGGAGCTTCTGCGGTATGGTTCATAGCATTCTGTTGTGTGGGTATGCATGATAAGTATCTGAGGTTCATCCGGGCCTGTCCCTGTTTCAACGGAAAAATCCATAGGTGACATTGCCGCTGAAAGCACCTCTTCGTTGGACCTTGAGGTAAGATTGCGTATCTGACCCATGCCGTCCAGATCTATGTAGCTGGTTCCCGTGTAGTATCCGTATGTTACCTCGGTTATGGGGCCTCCGTCACTGTCTACCGAATCGGGGTAGGGCACTTCTCCGCTGTCATCAGCCGAAGGAGGGGGGAGCAGCAGCTCATCCGAATACAGCTGCTCGTTTGCCGAGGAGGGTATCCTGCTGCTTCCGTCCGTGATCATCATGCTGTCATCATAGATTATAGACAAGGAGTAATCCTCCTGCCTTATCTCATCTCCGGCTGCTTTTTCAGGGGGAGATATCATGCATAATTCAGCAGATATCAGCGATAATCTGCCTATAACAGAGCTTATCTGTTCTGCGGCAGGAAAAATTACCGCTTTTTCGGGAAGCTCTTTGTCCATAATGAGCTTTGCTCCTGCAAGCATCATAAGTCCTGCAGCAGCAGTACCTATCTTCCGTCTGAGATCGTTACGCTCCTGCCGTTGGCGGTATTGGGTATCGGATTCATCCTTTCGGGGAACATGATAAAAACCTCTGTTGTACTCATCCATAGCATTATGCTTCCTTTCGATAAAGATATACTTTCACCTATATAATATATATATTATCGAAAGGTCAGAATTATTCTCCGAAACGATATTCCTCGCCGAAGACAGTCAGCACCCGGCTGTCATTGTCTCTTTCCCAGGAAAACATCTCCATTTTATCGGAATACATAGCATTGTGGCAGTTTACGGTAACTACCGAACTGCCCACATAAACAGCCATTCCCGCTCCGAGAAAAATACATAGTATGGATATATAGTAACGCAGCTTTGATTTTTTCATATCATCACTTCCAATAGAGGCGTTTCTATTATTATTGGCAGGGATGAAATAATTATACTATCCACCGTCTTTATCTATAGAACGAATGGTTATTAGTATAAGAAATCACTGAATAGATCATACCCAATAATATCAAAAAATCTCCCGGACAAACCTTCACTTGTCCGGGAGATTTTCAGTCAGCCTGTAATATGTTATTGATTTGAAGCGTTTTTCGGCTTTCTTTTTCCTGCGGCTATAACCACACTATATACCGCCAGCATCACTATTCCTGCGGCAGTAAGCATCAGTCCGAGCTTTAATCCCTTTATCGTATAGACAAAGCGTATAGTGTGATCTCCCTCGGGAACCTTTATTGCAGTAAGTCCCCCGAATACCTTTTCGAACTCGGTTTCCTCACCGTCAACATATGCTGTGAATGATGTATCATAAGGAATGGAGAAAAACACAAGATTATCCTTTTCCAGTTTTGTTTTTGCGGTGAAGCCGGTCTTTTCCGTGTTGAATTCATAGCAGGAGGTCGCTGCTCTCGCTTTGCAGTCTGCAATGTACGCTTCATCGGAGGTATCTGCTTTAAGCTCCTCTGGAAGCTCCGTGAGTATGTCTCCGTATTTTTCTATCTGCTCCTCTGTGAGCCAGATAGCTTTCAGCAGCAGCTTTTCGTTGGTTTTCACATCAATATCGGCATTTGTATGCTCCTCTTGCTTTTCACCGTCCAGGGCAGCGTATTGCCAGGTGGTTTCATCCTTTGCTTTATTGTCCTGACCCTCGTACAGGTCGTATGGAGTGAAATCATCCGTGGGAAGATAATAGTCATAGGTGAAGCCCATAGGAATGAAGTTTGCATTTTCGTAAATAATGTATCGGTTCTGTACAGTATAATCATCAAAGCCCACACTGCCTAACTTGATATGCTCAGGCTCAGGCTCAACATCTCCCGTCAGAAGCCTGTTGTAATAAAGATGATACTTTACCGACAGGAAGGATATCAGAGGATAATCATGCATGGATATTGTGGAGGCTTTCACACGCTCGATGCCCACTAATGCGTAGAAATCCGTTGTGGTGCCGGGGATAAGGCTGTGGAATACATCTATTGCAGGATATTTCCACATAATATTGGCATTGCTATAATCGGGACGCATGACCACACGGAAGAACTCATCATCCTCAATGCGGACCTGTTGGAAGCCGTTCTGGCTTTCGTCAATGTAATACTGTGCGAATTTGCCCTGATTCCGCATTGCTATGAAGCTTGTAAAGCCGAGAAACGGAATAACGCACATTGTACAGGTTATTTGTTTCAGATTCTTTATTGATATTGCGGACTTTTCCTTGCTGTACCGCATCTGATAAAGCATCAGGCAGGAAAGCAGCGGAACGGCAATGGAGAATATTGTGTAAGGAACATTGCTCATTTCTTCCTTTGCAATAAGGAATATTGCATATGCTGCAAATACTCCTATTACAGAAAAAGCGATAGCAAGGGGTCTGTGTATTTCCGCTGTTTCCATCTCATCGGCGTACTTGCCTGTCATGGATGCCATTATCAGCAGCGGCATGAAATACCATCTTGCATAGAATGTGCCGTTCATTATGGAGAATATGCTGTTCAGCAGAGGGACCGCTGCAAATATGGCAAGCACACCAATGAGCATCGATTCCCACGACCTTCTGTCTTTACGTATCATGTACATAACGCCGACCACGGAGAAGAGGGGGAGATACAGAGTTAAAGCAGCCTGGTCAAGCTCCGTGGTGGAGAAGAATACTCCCATTGAACATGGTTCGGGCAGAAGGAACATGGACTGAATTATTCGGAGTATCGTTCCCGGGCTTTCATATGCAAGGAGGTTATGGTCAAATATAAGATTGCCCGCACGGGGATTATCCGTAAGGGAATACAAGGTGGGGAGGAATGTGAACATAGGGATAAGACAGCCGATAACTGCCTCGGTCAGCAGCTTTCCGAACAGCCTTCTGTCAAGAATGATCTCTTTTCGGGCTATCTTCACAAAGAAATATATGAGCAGGAACACACACATTTCCCAGAAGAAATAATAGTTGGTTATTCCGTTCAGTGCAAGCATAAGAGCAAAGAAAAAGCTTTTTCTTTTGCTGCATATCATGTCAAGGGAAAGCAGCAGAAAGGGGAAAAATGCAACCGAGTCGGAAAAAGGCTGGAGCAGGGCAAAATGCTGGAAGCCCGAAAAGGCATATATCATTCCCCCGATAAATGCGGAGCTGTCCTTTTTTACATACTGACGGATGTAAACATATCCTCCCAGAGCGGCAACAGCATATTTCAGAGCAATGATATATGTCATGCCGTAGCAGAGAAGATCATTTGGTATAAGCAGGCTCAGCAGGATAAAGGGACTGAGAAATCCGCAGCCCACATATCCTGAGAAGAAATTCATTCCAAGGTCGGTGACCCAGTCGTAAACAGGCATTCCTGATTTGAACATTTCGTTGAAATAGTGCCAGAAATAGACTGTCTGGCAGTTCATGTCACCTGTTGTAAGGTACACACCTCCCGAAGCTATCAGAATGGGGAGCATACCTGCGATATACATCAGGAATGCCGCAATGAAGATCGTTAGCTTGGGACGCTTCATGTCCCTTATGCTGTTTTCCATGTGACCTCACCTTTCTCAGATATATTTGTCTGTGCAGGTTATCCATTTTGCGGATGCTTTGTATACGAATCTGATTGCCTTGTTCATTTTGCTGCACCGTTTCTCCCCCAGATATGCAAGAATGGAGTTCAGGCATTCTGCAGCGTCTTTTGCATCAGCGGATGATATTCCTCCGCCGAATCGTGCCCTTAATGCAGCAGCGGATATGACGGAAATATCCCTGCTGTTAAGCTCCGTGATGATATCCCCAAGCTTTTCGGGATCGGCGGAGCGGAGAGTAATAAGAAGCTTTTTCCGTGATCTTAACGGAGCGGAGGATGCAGCTGCTTTTATAAGTCTGCGGTAAATGTGCCGTGCTGCAGCGTCAGGCTCCTCTGCTATCCTTTTGGTTCTGTCAAGGATAATAATTCTTCTCCTCAGGATGATAAGACCAATTACAGCAGCAAATGCAAGTATTACGCATATCACCTTTGCAAGCACGCCCAGAACAGCTCGGAGCACTTCAGGGTTGAAACTGCTGCCTGTATCATCATTATCATCGGCATCATTATCTTCCGTATTATCAGCAGCGGAATAGCTTACAGATGTCTCGCCGTTTTCATCGGTAACGTTGACATAAGCACCGCCGTTCTCATCGGTATAAATATAGGATGTCATTTCCGAGGTAACATCAGCTTCGCTGCAGGTCTCTCCGCTGCCGTCAATGCCGTTTTCGTCATTATTGACGCCGTTTCCATCCGACCCGCTTCCGCTTTCGTTATTTCCGGTCCCGTCAGTTACGCTGATGCTGTCGGTGCTGTCTGCGGTATGGGAGCTTGTCACATCATCCGAACCGGCTTCCATAGTAAGCTCAGCAGTTTCGTTTTCCTCCATTGCCGTTGTTTCGCAGACTACAGTTGTTTCATCTGCCCGGTCATTCACGGAGGAGCCTTCCTCGGCTGACTGAACAGTCTCGGTAGCTGCTTCCGATGTTATCATGACCTCCGATGCCTCTGCAGTATGAGTAGTTACCTCGGTCTCCACAACGGACTGTGCCGTTTCCCAGGACAAGGGGTCCTCGGTGATATCCTCACGGTTATAGGATATGTTTCCGTATCCCGGAGTCATTTCATAGCTGAGCCAGCCGTAATTGTCGATATATACCTCTATCCATGCATGGGCACGGGTATCTGTCAGAGAAACGGTTATCTCCGTGCCCTTTTTTCCGAGAGAGCTCATATCATCGGGTTTGATAACATAGCCCTCGCAGTATCTTGCAGGGATACCCAGACTTCTTGCCAGCAGAACACCTGCGGATGCGAAATGGGTACAGGAGCCCTGTTTGTTTTCTGTAATGAACCACTGAACAAAATCCTCGCCGAAGGGCTTTCTGCCTGCGTTAAGATTGTATTCGCACTGCTTTGCAAGATTGCTCCTGATGTATGAAAGTGCTTCGGAGACGCTGTTACCCTTGTAATCTGCGAAGAATTCTTCTGCTGCGGTAAAAGTGGAGGGAACGTCAAGGCAATTACTGTATGCATATTCACGCAGCTTTTCTTCATCGGAAAGCAGGGTTCCCGAAAGCTGAGTATAAGCAGCGTTCATCATCACATCCTCACGCCATTTCAGGCTGTCGGGGAAATACGTTCCGTATCTTCTTCCCGTATCGTTTGATTCAAGCATACCTGCTCCATTGACGGGATAATATTTTTCGGAGCGGGACATACCTACATTCTGTATTATAAGGTTCTTAAGCTCCATCTCACCGAATCCGGGCACAAAGGGGAGAGCTCGTCCGCCGAAGAACTCGTTTGATGTCATTTCCGTATCAAGCTTCGGTTCCTCTGTGCCGTAGCTTTCATCGGCTACAAGCCACCTGTAGCCTGTGTAGTCTATGCCTGTGAAGCCTTTAAGATATATAGTGCTGTCCGAGGAGGGGAGTGTTACACGGAGCATTTCATCTCCTGAAAATTTCACCTCGGCAGTATTGCCCAGCTGACCGTCATGAATAACGCCCCCCTTGCCTGCAAAGAGGTAATAACGGAGGTCGGAGGTGAATTTCTCCCAGGAGAAGGTTTCCATGTAGACACAGAATTCTGTGCGGAACTTGTCTGCATTCTCAGGGCGTTCATACCCAAGAAGTGCACCGCCTCCCAGAGCGATGATGAATGCTGCTGTCATAGCAGCCGCAGCCGCAGCACCGCTCTGGGAAGAAGTCTTTCTGAAGGTCTGCTTCTCGTAATCATTATCGGAGCCGCCGTAATATGACAGCTCCGCAACCTCGCAGGCAAGCATTGCAGCCCAGCAGGCAAGCAGTGCAATATAAGCGGGATATCCCGGAACAAGCCCGAAATACAGTGCCAGCTCTGCAGGAGGGAATGTAACGAAAAACATCAGCACGATGTTGGTTTTCAGCACACTGCAGCCGCACGCCACAAAGGAGATGAGCATCGCCGTAAAGCAGACTGCCATATCCACGCATTCATCAAGATCGGTCTCGGTGACGAAGCTTTCCCGGTTTACAAGGGGTTCCTCACGGAACTGTTCCAGTGCAGCGGCAAGATATCGGTTGGCGGTCTCGCAGTAGCCTGTGCTGAGGTCTGTGAGATTAAAAACAGCAAAGCCTATGATAACAGCCGAGGCAGCCGTCAGCAGTATTTTCGGAGCGGCAGAGGAACGCATTCTCCGCATAAGCAGGAAAATAAGGGAAAATGAAAGCCAGCCCATAAGGCAGAAAAATCCTGCCATGATATAGCTGCATCCCAGATCAAAGGCTGTAATGAAGGAGAATACAGAACCGAATATTCCGAGAAATGCGATAATAATACGTGTAATGTCGGGGAACATGGACGGATGCTCCGCTTCTCCCCATAAAACGGGTGATACGGAAACTATCCTGCGGTCATTTTTTGAACGGGGAGAGAGCTTCCTTGCAGCATCGGCTATTTTGTTTATGGGGTCGGGGAATTTTATCATAATACGTCTCCGTATGTTTTCTTATTACAGCTGAGGATTTGTCTATAGGTTGATTTGTTCAGTGGTTCCTTAATATTATCATTGCATCATGGCAGCGTAATAACGAAGAATCCGTCGGGAACACCGTGTTCGTCTGTTGTAACTGCCGCTCCGCAGAAGCCTGAGGGAAGTCTGCAGGGGATCGCTGAAATAATGTCGGGTGAAAGGTGATATGCAGCAGAGGCAGCATAGGACATAAGCTCATCTGCTGACCCGCAGACGCAGATAAGTCCGTTTTCTGCGGGGATAACGGGATCATCCGTAACGGTATCGCTGTCCCACAGATAAAGATATGCACTTACACCCTGAGATAAAACAGCATTTGCCAGCCTCAGTGTATGAGTCAGCACAAGATCGGCAAGCTCGGGGTCAATGGTGCCGTCATCGTTCATGGAGCAGAGCATATCGGGTATCAGCACAAGCTTGTCCGCTTCATCTGAGCCCATTTCACGTACAATGTCCTTATCGAAACGGCTGCTGAGCTTGTAGTTTATGCGGCTCATCCTGTCACCGCTGCGGAATTCACGGTAGCCTATGACCTCGGTGGGGTCAGCTCCCGCCTTCGGTGACGCATTGGATTCCTCCTCGAAACGGTCGGCAGAGCTGAGCCATGAAACATCCGATTCATTGTCGGCATTTATCTCTTCAAGAGGGGGAATAACACATATATGTGCTTCTCCGCTTACGGGTATCCCGGCGGAAAAAAGCCTGAGAACATCGTAGATGCGTATGCTGCTGATCTTCACATCAACTCTTCCGCAGTGGGCGGAGCGGATGTTTATGGAAACAGTTTCCGTTTTTTTCGAAGGTACCGGGACGGAATACCGCAGCACGCTTTTTTCGCTGCAGGCGGAATATCTTACCTCAACGTTCACTCGGGTGTTGGGCAGGGGGAATATGCTTCTGTTTGAAATAACAAGCTTTGCTGCAGCGGTCTTTCCTTTTTCTGAAGATATAGTTTCCGACTTAAGCTCAGCCTTTACTCTGAACCGTGAAAGGGTCAGCTCAGCCAGCATCATTACAGGCACGATAAGCAGTGCTGCCAGAGTATAGAATGAAAGGTCATCCCTGTACAGCGGATAGAAAACAGCTGCCGCTATAAGCAGGATAAAATACAGCAATCTCATATCTGAGGAGCTTCCACGCTCTTGAAGATGCTTCCCAGGATGGATGCACATTCATCCTCTGAGGGAAGCCTGCCGTATTTCTTTGCGGGAATTACCCTGTGCAGGCAGGTATCGCAGAATACACGCTCCACATCGGCAGGGACAACATATCCTCTGCCCTTCATAAGAGCGGCTGCTCTTGCCATTGCTGCAACGGACAGGGAGCCTCGTGTGCTGACGCCAAGCTCAAGGCGGCTGTCCTTTCTTGTGGCATTGGATATCCTTGCAATGTAATCATATATCTCATCGCTTACGTAAATATTTTCGGTGAATTCTCTGATGGCAATGATATCCTTGGCGGACATGATGCTGTTCACCTTGGGAGCTTCACGCCTGGATGCCTTCGCTTTCAGTATCTCTGCTTCGTGGGTGACATCGGGATATCCCATAGAAAGGCGAACGGAGAATCTGTCAAGCTGGGACTCGGGCAGAAGCTGTGTACCCGCAGAGCCTGAGGGATTCTGGGTAGCAAGAACAATAAAGGGGTCGGGAAGAGGACGTGTCACACCGTCAACTGTAACGCTGTTTTCCTCCATAGCCTCCAGCAGAGCGGACTGAGTCTTGCTGGATGTACGGTTGATCTCATCCGCAAGGAACAGATTGCAGAAAACCGCACCTGAATGGAATCGGAACTCACCTGTTTTCCTGTCGGGCATATTGAATCCTGTAACGTCGGCGGGCATAACATCAGCCGTGAACTGCATACGGTTGTATTCAAGGGAAAGTGCGTCGGAAAAAGCCAGAGCCATAGTGGTTTTGCCAACGCCGGGGATATCCTCCAGCAGGATATGTCCTCCTGCACAGATAGCCATCAGTATGCGGATTATAACGTCATCCTTGCCGATGACGGCTTTTTTTATCTCAAGTATAGCGTCTTTCAGCTTTGATATGAGAGCTGTGTCAATTACTTCATTCATTTTCGGATAATTACCTCTATTTTTTGATTTGTTACAGATACAGTTATAGCAGACAGTAACAGCGGCAGAACGAAAGGGTCTGCCGCTGTAATTTGCTTATGAGTGTAGATGCGATATCAGCTCATTGCCAGAATAGCCATATCACCGTTTGTAGAAAGACCTTCCTTGTTGTTTGCCTCGATCGCTCTTGAAACAAGACGTCCCTTTGTGTTGGAAAGGGCAGTGTCGAAAGCCTTTACAGCAAAGATGAAGTCCTCATCGCTTCTGCCGTACATATAGCATGTAAGCATTACCTTGACAGCATTAAAGAGGCTGTTGTAGAATACGAAATTCTCCCAGAGGCTGTAGCGGTAATCCGCAAAGGGCATGCAGGCTGTCCATACGTAATTTACCATGATGTGCTCGATATAGTGCTCCTTGCCCTTGAGGAATTCCTCATAGTAAGCCTTCTTGACAGGGATGTACTTCTTCGGGTCAAACTTGAAATCCTTCATGGAACGGTCAACGTTTGCAGTCTTGAACACACCGTAAAGGACCTTGTCGAAATTTTCATCCGTGGGAAGTGATCTCAGGAAGGAAAGACCGTCGCAAAGGCTGTAGGCAAAGTTTGGTCTGATAGTTTCAAAATACTTGATAACATCGTCGTGATCCTCTGTGGAAGTAAAGGACGAAACGAACTCGGGAATAGACTCTTCCTTCTCCTGGTCGATCATACCCTGAACGGTCTTCATAGCAAAGTTCAGGATAAGCATACGCTTTTCAAAGATATATCTTCTGTTCTGCAGGATATTCATCATAAGGCTCTTGAGAGGCCAGTAGAATCTGAGCAGAGGCTGCTTTTCAATGAGTACATTTGCGTTCTTTGCAAACTCCTCCTCGTGCTCGGGCTTAAGGTTTACCATCATGTACTTAAGAGGCTCGGGAGTATTCATGAGCTTTTTGAGTATATTGTCCTGGTTGAGAGGGAAAGAGTACTCAACAGCGGCAGGAGACATTATCACGTTAAAAACAGTACCCTTAGCCTCCGGATTGTTCTTATCTGTGTACTCTTTATAGAAATCGGGTGTAATAATTGGATATGGCATTATATTTCCTCCAGATCTGACCGCAAACCTTTTGTCCCTGCGGTATGCGTCATAGAATATTATATACCGTTATTCTTTTCGCCAAAAAAGACTGTCGGTATTGTATGTTGTCAGATAAAAATATCATCTGTATCAGTATACCACACATCAGACAAAAAATCAATGGTTATTTGAAAAAATACTGTATTCTGCACTAATTTGACTGCCGTATTTTGGCGAATTGGATAAATGGCAGGGTGTCCCTGCACCCGGGCGTGACGTACTTTTGATCGATGCTATACACAGCGGTTCGGTAACGGCAGGGTGTCCTTACAATATAACTGTTACCGCCGCTCCGGAGAAATATGACAATAAAATTACAATTTTTCCTGAGATGTTGACATATTCCCGAAATATAGTACAATTATAATATGTATAAACAATTTTCCCTGCAGCCTCTAAAATGCCGAAACGGTTTGTTTTCAGCAGCGGTCGGGGAGCAATATAAAATAGCGGAGGATGGATAGATAAATGAAAAAGAAAATATTGTCTGTAACGGCTGCTATGCTCATGGCTTCGGCACTGAGCGGATTCACAGCCTTTGCAGAGGACGGAGACACAGGGGTATTTACCGAAGGCTTTGACACCATGAACGTCAAGATCGGTACAGAGAATCCTGCTGTCACCAAGAACAGCGACATCGAATACGGCGGATTTAAATTCACCACCGACTATGGTCTTTATGCGACTATTACTGCTTATGTGGGAACCGATACTAATGTTGTTGTTCCCGATACATTGGATGGCTATAAGGTCAGAAATATCGAGGCAATGGCATTCTATAACAGTGCTGCAAAAACGATAAAATTTGAAACCACGGAGCTGACAAGCATTCCCGGGGGTATGTTTTCCGGCTGCACCGAAATAGAAAGCGTTGAACTGCCCGAGGGCATTACCTATATAGACGATTATACGTTTTCCGGCTGTACATCCCTCAAAACGGTCACTGTTCCTTCCACCTGTCAGATGATAGGAAGTATGTCGGGCGTTTTCACTAACTGCAATAACCTTGAGACAGTAGTGCTTAAGCCCGGAACCCAAAAGGCTGAGATCGCTAAGTTCGCATTCGCAGGCAGCGGTATAAAATCTATCAGTATCCCTTCAAACTATACGATTTCAGGCAATAAAGCATTCAGCAGCTGCACAAGATTGGAAAGTGTAAATATTGAGGCGGGCAATCTCACCGAGATACCTGAGGAAACATTCAATGAATGCTCTGCTCTTGAATCCATCGTTATTCCCGAAGGAGTGACCCTTATCAGGGGCGGTGCTTTTGCTTACTGTACTTCTCTGAAGTCAGTCACCTTCCCCTCAACATGTACTTTAATTGCAGGTGAACAATATCAGCTGGATTATGACGGTTATACCGAATGCACTCTTCCCGCATTCAACGGCTGTACCGTTCTCTCAGAGGTTATTTTCAAGGAGGGCAAGGAAAAAGCTGTTATCGGTAACGGTGCGTTCTGGAATACCGATATCACCAGCCTTTCCCTTCCTTCAAACTATGTTTTCTCCGACGTGTACTCCGAAAACGGAAGCATGACATTTGCACACTGTGACAAGCTTAAAAGCGTAACTATCGCTTCCGGGGAAATGACAGTGCTTCCCGAGAATGTTTTCTGCGACTGCGAGGCACTTGAATCCGTAACTCTTCCCGAAGGGCTCAAGACTATCGAACCGGGTGCATTTTACAAGTGCCCGAAGCTTAAATCAATAACCATCCCCTCCACCTGTACCGAGATAAAGTCTGCAACGCTTAATGACGACAGCTCCTTCGGTGCATTTGAAAACTGCTTCGGTCTTGAATCGGTAACATTCAAGCCCGGAACCGAGCCTGCGTCCATCGGAAACAAAGCATTCATGAATACGGGCATCAGAAGTCTTGTTATCCCGGGCAACTACACAGACATCGGATATCAGGCTTTTTCCCACTGCACCGATCTGCAGACGATCTATTTTGAACGAGGCACAAACAAAGTCAATATCGAATGGTACGCATTTGAAAACTGCATATTCCTTGACTATGTTATCATGCACGATAACATTGAAGATGCCGGCGGAGGCAGCTTTACAGATAACGGAAAGCTTATCTGGATCTTCAGCAGCTCAACGGAAGGTATGGACTATAACAATGCAAAATATAAGTTCAAATACAGCATAATCAACGGCAAGGCTGTTCTGACTCCTGATATATTGGAAGAGGTCGAGGTAGGAGGAACTGCCCCCACCGTTTACCTTCCTCATAAGCTGTATGGGTATGAGGTACAGCAGAGCAAGTACGAGCAGCTCAACGCTGTTTATACTCATATCTGCATAGGCAGCGACTGTCTGTTATGCGGCGAAAAGGTAAAGCCTTCCGTTACGGCGTCTGCAGACCTGAACAGCGTTACTCTCAAGTGGGGTCCTATTCCCTGTGCAACAGAGTATGATGTTTATAATTATTACAACGGAAATTATACCCTTGTTGACAAGGTATATACCAATAACATCACCATCAGCAACCTTACAAGCGGACAGAAGTACGGCTTCCTTGTAAGAGCATGTGTAAACGGAAAGCTGACGGAATTCACAGCAGCTGATGTGGTATATGCTACACCCGATACCGATGTGGGAAGATTTGTAGAGAGACTTTACACAACTCTCCTGGGACGTGCATCCGACCCCACAGGTAAGCAGAATCATATCAACAGGATCAAAAACGGCACTTCCGCAGCGGATATAGCAAAGATATTCGTACTCAGCACCGAGCTGAAAAACAAGAAGCTGACAAACAGAGAGTTCGTCAGAAGAATGTATGTTACAATGCTTGACAGAAATCCCGATGCAGCAGGACTTAACCGCTGGGCAACAGCACTTGACAACGGCTGCTCCTACGGCTATGTTCTCCAGGGCTTCTCCACATCTGCGGAGTTCACAAAGCTCTGTCAGAGCTACGGCATAACAAGAGGTACATATACTTCCGCCGAAAACCGTGACAAGAACGAAAAGCTTACTGCTTATGTTTCCCGTATGTACACAAAGGCACTGAACAGAACATACGATATCAATGGTCTCAACAACCATACAGGCAGATACCTTGCAGGAACAAAGGACGCAAAGGGAATTGCTCATGATTTCATCTTCTCTACTGAGTTCAAGAACAGAAAGCTTACCGACGATCAGTTCATTGACACAATGTACGCAACATTCTTCAACCGTGCTGCCGATGCAAAGGGCAAGGCAAACTGGCAGACAAGAATGAAGAACGGCTGGACAAGGGAGCAGGTATTCAACGGCTTTACAAGCTCCGCCGAGTTCAAGAATCTTGTTGCTTCCTTCGGAATCTGATAACCATATAATGAATGGCTGTCTGCAATTAAGCTGAACAAAAGCATTGCAGACAGTCTGCTGCATGAACAAAAACGGGATGATGCGAAAAGCATCATCCCGTTTGCTGTTTATGCTGTTACGCTATTAAAGCATAGCCTTAAGTCTCTCACCGATCTCAGTGAGGAAGGTTTCTGTATCAACAGTCTTCTTGTTCTCAATTGTGGAGAGAGCTGCAAGGTCGCCTGTCATAACACCTTCTTCGATAGTCTTGATAGCTGCAGCTTCAAGCTTGTCTGCAAAGCCGACAAGCTCGGGGAGCTCGTCAAGCTCGCCTCTCTTGCGGAATGCACCTGTCCATGCAAACAGTGTTGCAACGGAGTTTGTGGATGTCTTTTCACCCTTAAGGTGCTTGT
The DNA here is from genome assembly GCA_051882495.1 of Huintestinicola sp. Taxonomy (GTDB): domain Bacteria; phylum Bacillota; class Clostridia; order Oscillospirales; family Ruminococcaceae; genus Huintestinicola. Next base: position 21,458 of record JBJERX010000002.1, read on the forward strand.
AGTAATGTCTCTGAACTGTACCGTGTGCAGCTTCGTACTCATACACTCCGTCAGGGGAAACGAGAACGGATGTCATCATAGCAAGGCTTCCGTAGGCTGTTGCTACCATGTCGGACATAACGTCGCCGTCGTAGTTCTTGCATGCCCAGATATATCCTCCGTTGGAACGGATAACTCTTGCTACAGCGTCATCAATGAGTGTGTAGAAATACTCGATGCCTGCAGCAGCGAACTTGTCCTTGTACTCAGCCTCGAATACCTCTGCGAAGATATCCTTGAAGCGGTGGTCATACTTCTTGGAAATAGTATCCTTGGATGCGAACCATACGTCCTGCTTTGTATCAAGAGCAAAGTTGAAGCAGCTTCTTGCAAAGCTTTCGATGGACTTGTCCTTGTTGTGGAGACCCTGGATAATACCTGCACTATCCTTGAAATCATAGATAAGAGAACGTGTCTCGTTGCCGTCCTTGTCGGTGCATACAAGCTCGCACTTGGAATCCTTGGGGACCTGCATTTCTGTGTTCTTGTAAACATCGCCGTAAGCGTGACGAGCAATAGTGATGGGCTTTGTCCATGTGGGGATATAGGGGGTAATGCCCTTTACGATGATAGGTGTACGGAATACTGTACCGTCCAGGATAGCACGGATAGTTCCGTTGGGGGATTTCCACATTTCCTTCAGGTTGTATTCTGTCATTCTTGCAGCGTTGGGTGTGATAGTTGCACACTTAACGGCAACGCCGTACTTCTTTGTAGCCTCAGCGGAATCAATTGTTACCTGATCGTTTGTCTCGTTTCTGTGCTCAAGACCAAGATCATAGTACTCGCTCTTAAGGTCAACATAAGGAGTGATAAGAATATCCTTTATCATTTTCCAGATAACTCTGGTCATTTCGTCTCCGTCCATCTCAACGAGGGGAGTTTTCATCTGAATTTTTGCCATATGGATTACCTCCTGATCAATATTTCCGATCTCAGGAGGAAGGATGCTCCTGTTTATCGGGGTCAATATAACTATTGCACGGACGATTATGTCATTTCCGTTTCTTTCGTTTGGAAACCTTCCTTCTTCCGTCTGCCGATATACCTATAATGGCACCCAGTCCGATACCCACTATTATTCCTGCAATTACCCATGCAGCTGTCTGAGCTGCTGCCGTACCGATGACCAGACCTGTACAGGCTCCGAGAGCGGCTCCGGAAACGGTAAAGGATATTTTTCTCCACTTTTCCGCAGATTCCTTATCCGCAAGCTCCTTAATATGAAGGAGCCTGCTGCCGCCGTCACCTGTTTCAAGGTCAAAGCTTACATCCTTAAGGATATCGCAGGGAAACTCGGTACAGCAGGAACAATTTTCAAATCCTTTTCCCTCACAGCAGATACCTACTTCACATTCCTCGTCTTCGGAAAGCAGCTCCCGTTTTTCGGGAGGAAGGATATAGGGACAGCCGGGGCAGTTGTTTTCAATGGCAAAGCGGCATTCTTTGCAGTCCATGCCGCATTTTGCCAAAGGATCGTTTTTTATGTTTTCACTCATGTTATACAGTAATCACAGAATAATATGGGCAGGTTATCAGCGAATGTCAAACAAAATATATTGTCTTACTTGAGGGATTCTCTTGTATAATCCAGGAGACCGCCTGCAAGCATTATGTCCTTGGTTCTGCCTGTAAGCTCGCAGAGAACAGGGATCTCGCTGCCGTTTGTCTTGTTTACGACAGTGAGAGTTGTCTGACCCTCTTCTACCGACTTTCTTACATCCTTGATAATGAGTTCGTCGCCCTGAGCGATCTTCTCATAATCGGCTTCGTTCACGAATGTGAGGGGGAGGATACCTGCATTGATAAGGTTAGCTCTGTGGATACGAGCAAAGCTCTTTACCAGAACTGCCTTTACTCCCAGGTACAGAGGTGCAAGTGCAGCGTGCTCTCTGGATGAGCCCTGACCGTAGTTTGCACCGCCCACGATAATGCTCTTGCCCATGGACTTAGCTCTCTCGGGGAACTTCTCGTCACATACTGTGAAGCAGTAGTTGGAGATAGCGGGGATATTGGAACGCAGGGGAAGTATCTTTGCACCTGCGGGCATGATGTGGTCTGTTGTGATATTGTCGCCCACCTTAAGGGAGCAGCCGCACTCGATGGTATCAAGGAGGGGAGCTGTCTCGGGGAAGGGCTTGATGTTGGGACCGCGGAGTATCTCAACCTTGTCCATTTCCTCAACTGCTGCGGGAGGAACGATCATGTTATCGTTGATAACGAATTCCTCGGGCATTACAAACTCAGGCATATCTCCGAGAGTTGTGGGGTCTGTGAATACGCCTGTCAGAGCGGAAGCAGCAGCTGTTTCGGGAGATACAAGGTAAACCTGACCATCCTTTGTACCGCTTCTGCCTTCAAAGTTACGGTTGAAGGTTCTGAGAGAAATACCCTTGGAGTTAGGTGACTGTCCCATACCGATACAGGGACCGCAGGCGGATTCCAGTATTCTTGCACCTGCGTCGATCATTATTGCCAGAGCACCGTTCTGAGCCAGCATATTGAGTACCTGCTTTGAACCGGGAGCGATGGCAAGAGAAACGCCGGGATGTACAGTCTTGCCCTTAAGGATGTGAGCTACCTTCATCATATCCATAAGAGAGCTGTTTGTGCAGGAGCCGATACAAACCTGATCGATCTTCTGACCTGAAAGCTCCTTGATGGACTTTATATTGTCGGGAGAATGAGGACAGGCAGCAAGAGGAACAAGCTCAGAGAGGTTGATCTCCACTACCTCGTCATATACAGCATCGGGATCGGCGGAAAGCTCTGTCCATACTTCCTCTCTCTTCTGAGCCTTAAGGAACTGCTTCGTTACCTCGTCGGAGGGGAAGATAGATGTTGTGGCACCAAGCTCTGCACCCATATTTGTGATAGTTGCTCTTTCGGGAACGGAGAGTGTTTTTACGCCTTCGCCGCAGTACTCGATGACCTTGCCTACGCCGCCCTTGACGGAGAGACGCTTGAGGACTTCAAGAATAACGTCCTTAGCAGCTACCCAGGGAGAAAGCTTGCCTGTAAGCTCTACCTTAACGATCTTGGGGTAAGTGATATAGTAAGCACCGCCGCCCATTGCAACAGCAACGTCAAGTCCGCCTGCACCGATAGCGATCATTCCTATACCGCCGCCTGTGGGGGTATGGCTGTCGGAGCCGATAAGGGTCTTGCCGGGGATGCCGAATCTTTCAAGATGTACCTGATGGCAGATACCGTTGCCGGGACGGCTGAAGTAAATGCCGTGCTTCTTTGCAACGGAACCGATGAAACGGTGGTCATCAGCATTTTCAAAGCCGGACTGAAGTGTGTTATGGTCGATATAAGCAACAGAGCGTTCTGTCTTAACTCTCGGTACACCCATAGCCTCAAATTCAAGATAAGCCATTGTACCGGTTGCGTCCTGTGTAAGAGTCTGGTCGATCCTGATACCAATTTCCTGTCCCTTGACGAACTCGCCGTCAACTACATGAGCTTTAAGGATTTTTTCTGTTAGAGTAAGTCCCATGATTAAAGTTCATTCCTTTCTCGATAAACCGCTGCATCCGTCATAAAGACTGAATACAAACTATAGTATAATTATACAGAGTTTTCGTTTCAATGTCAACGGTAAAATCGACATATAGTTTTGCGATAAAAATTTTTTTTGGTATTAACCGACATAAAAAGACAAGTCTGCAGGGAATAAAAAGCAGAGTTATGGCAATGTGCACAAAAACGTTTCGAAAACAGTCGGCGTTTTTTATTTCGGAAACTATTGACAAGGGCTGATCTGTATGATATAATATATATCGTCGCCAAGGAACGCGGGTGTAGTTCAATGGTAGAATTCCAGCCTTCCAAGCTGGTCGCGTGGGTTCGATTCCCATCACCCGCTCCATATATGCATCTTTAACTCAGCTGGATAGAGTAACTGCCTTCTAAGCAGTAAGCCACTGGTTCGAATCCAGTAAGATGCGCCAAATAGTCACCTGCATTTAATGTGATAGGTGATTTCTTTTATCCGATAAATGCTCCGATGCTTCTGCGTTGCGGAGCCATATGGTGGGTGTAGCTTAGCTGGTTAAAGCGTCGGATTGTGGTCCCGAAGATCGTGGGTTCGAATCCCATCTCCC
>JBJERX010000003.1:0-6153 GCA_051882495.1 Huintestinicola sp.
CATGGAATTTGCATGCTCGGAGCATACGAACTCAGTATCAAATGACACCTCACCCCGTTCTGCCGCTTCGGCGGCAAGAAGAACGGTCATAAGCTTATTGAAGGAACCCATACAAACACGTCGGTCACCGCATCTGCTTCGGATGACAGTGCCCGTAGTAGTCTCGACCAGTACATAACAAGGTTCTTTCACCTCAGTACCTTTTGCTTCAGCGTTAATTGTACACATCAGGAAAATCGCAGCCGCAAGAATGAATGACGATATTCTTTTCATAAGCATCACCCGTATAAATATAATTCTCTATATAATTATATGTGCAGGCGAGGAATGATAGGACAATTGTTATTTCCAATATAAACACTAATAATATATTATATGCATCAAAAAAGAACACCAAAACAAACTAATAATGTCTGCCTTGATGCTCTTTATGTTGGGACATAAAGCTGCCCCTGATATTTCATTTTTGTTCTGACCGTCAATAAACGGAAGGATTCATTCCTGAAATATTATCGTCTTATACGATATAAGGCTTGATCTTATCAAAGAATGCTGAAGCATCGTCTGTGTGAGCTTCAAGAGAGATAGGCTTTGAGAGGTCAAGGCTGAAAATACCCATGATAGACTTAGCGTCAACTGCATATCTTCCGGAGATAAGGTCAACATCGTAATCGCAGAGTGTTACTTCAGCAACAAAGTTCTTAACGTCGTTGATGGTAGCAAGCATAATAGTTGTTTTGCACATAATAATTGCCTCCCTTAGTTTTTTCAAACTATTCTGTATTATGGAACCATTTTCCGTTCCATGATTATAGAATATCACGAATTCCGGTTTAAGTCAAGGGGGTTCAAAAAGTATTTGCATTTTTTTGTGCAATATTGTATAATGTTATACACCGAGGATTCAGCGAAAACGATTCAATCGGCATTGTGCACAAAATATATATGAGGTATTTATGAATATTTACTTTTTTACATTCGGATGCAAAGTTAATACATATGAAACTGCCGCCATGAGCCAGATGTTAGAAAACGCGGGATTCAGCATCACCGGTGATTATTCAACTGCAGATATTTATGTAGTAAACTCATGCACAGTCACTGCAGAAAGCGAAAGCAAGCTCCGCAAGACGCTGCGTAAGATCAAGCGGGAAAGACCCGATTCTATCACCGTACTGACAGGGTGTTATCCTCAGGCATTTCCTCAGGAAGCACAGAATGACGGATATGCAGATATAATTATCGGCACAAAGGAAAGAAGCAATGTGGTTTCTGCTTTACGTGACTATATCAGCTCTGCCAACCACTCGCCGCATTATAATGTTGTACCATATACAAACAACGACCTATTTGAGGAGTACACCGTCAAAGCGGTTGACGGTCACACCCGTGCATTCGTGAAGATACAGGACGGCTGCAACCGTTTCTGCTCCTACTGTATAATACCCTATTCAAGAGGGCGTATCCGTTCCAAGCCTGTCAGCTTGCTTAAAAAGGAAATACAGGACCTTGCAGAAAATGGTTACACCGAAATAGTTCTCGTTGGAATAAACCTGGCGTTTTACGGAACGGAATTCGGAATGAGGCTTATCGACGCTGTGGAGACTGTATGCAGTGTGGATGGAATAAAGCGTGTCCGTCTCGGTTCTCTTGAGCCCGAAATGATAACGGAAGATGACCTGAAACGTCTGAAAGCACTCCCCCAGTTCTGCCCATCATTCCACCTTTCCCTTCAAAGCGGCTGTGACAGTACCCTTGCCCGGATGAACCGTAATTATACGAGCAATGAATACTATGAGCTCACGCAGCTGATAAAAAGGTATTTCCCCGCCTGTTCATTCACTACAGATATTATGACCGGTTTCCCTGCCGAGACCGAGGAGGATCATCATCAGTCCATAGATTTCATAAAAAGAATCGGATTTGCAGATATCCACGTTTTCCCATATTCCCGGCGTAAGGGTACAAAAGCGGATGAAATGCCGGGTCAGGTACCTATGGAAATACGGAAAAGACGTGCTGCTGAAATGACAGCTGCCGCAAATGAACTAAGAATACAGTTTCTTGAAAAATCCATAGGAAGTATATATCCTGTTCTTTTTGAGAGAGAAAGAAATTCACAATTCCATAACGGTTACACAACAAACTATATTCACGTGAAAATTTTGCAAAAAAATTCGGGAAAAAGCTTGCGTAATATGATTTTTTTTGTTAAAATAGATAAGATAGATAACGGAGAATGTATCGGTCACATTGTGGAGTGATATTTTCTTCGCTTACACATAACTTACTTTTGACGAAGGGGCGTATTTATTTATGTCAGTTTACCGTATTTATGTTGAAAAGAAGCCTGAGTTCGCTTCGGAGGCCAAATCTCTCCTCAGCGATGCAAGAACTGCTCTCAGACTCAATTCACTCTCCTCAGTCCGTATCCTCAACAGATACGACGCTGAGAATATCTCCGAGGAGAATTTCAGCTATGCGGCAGCAAATGTTTTTTCGGAACCTGCTGTTGACGTGACCTATTCCAAGCTTCCCGAGCTTAAGGAATTTGAAAGGGTATTTGCTGTAGAGTACCTTCCCGGTCAGTTTGACCAGAGGGCTGACTCCTGCGAGCAGTGTATCCAGATCCTTACTTCGGGAGACCGCTGCAAGGTAAGAAACGCTCGAATTTACATCACATCGGGAAGAATCACAGACGAAGAATTTGAATCGCTTAAAAACTACGTAATCAACCCTGTTGAGAGCCGTGAGGCTTCACTTGCAGAGGTTGACACACTTGCTGTAAATTATGACATCCCCACAGAGGTAGAAACTCTCACCGGCTTCACAAGGCTTGACGATATGGGTCTTGCAGAATTTGTAAATAACTACCGCCTCGCTATGGATCTTGACGATATCCGATTCTGTCAGAAGTATTTCAAGGATACAGAAAAGCGTGATCCTACTATTACCGAGATCAGAATGATAGACACATACTGGTCGGATCACTGCCGTCATACAACATTTTCTACAATTATTGACGAAGCAGCTATCAATCCCGATTATATCAGAAAGACATATGAGGATTACATCAATGTAAGAAACGAGCTTGGCAGATCGGACAAGCCCGTTACACTTATGGATATTGCTACTATTGCCGCTAAAAAGCTTAAGAAGGACGGTGTCCTCAAGGATCTTGACGAATCCGAAGAGATCAATGCATGCTCTGTAAAGATCAAGGTTGATGTTGACGGTGAGCTTCAGGACTGGCTCCTTATGTTCAAGAACGAAACACATAACCATCCTACAGAGATCGAGCCCTTCGGCGGTGCTGCAACATGTCTCGGCGGTGCTATCCGTGATCCTCTGTCCGGACGTTCATATGTATATCAGGCAATGCGTGTAACAGGTGCATCCAATCCTCTTGTACCTATTGAAGATACTACTCACGGTAAGCTTCCTCAGAGAAAGATCACTGTAGGAGCAGCTAACGGCTACAGCTCCTACGGAAATCAGATCGGACTTGCCACAGGTCATGTTGCCGAGGTTTACCACCCGGGATATGTAGCTAAGAGAATGGAGATCGGTGCCGTTGTAGGTGCTGCTCCTATGGATAATGTTATCAGAGAAGTACCCGAAGCAGGAGACGTTATCATCCTCCTCGGCGGCAAAACAGGACGTGACGGCTGCGGCGGTGCTACAGGCTCCTCTAAGTCACACACAGAAGAATCCCTCACAAGCTGCGGTGCAGAGGTCCAGAAGGGTAATCCTCCCGAGGAAAGAAAGCTCCAGAGGCTTTTCCGTGACCCTGAAGTAACACATATGATCAAACGCTGCAACGACTTCGGTGCAGGCGGTGTTTCCGTTGCTATCGGTGAGCTGACTGACGGTCTTATCATCGACCTCAATGCTGTTCCCAAAAAATATGATGGTCTTGATGGCACTGAGCTTGCTATTTCAGAGAGCCAGGAGCGTATGGCTGTTGTAGTCAGAAAGTCTGACATGAAGAAATTCATTGCAGCTGCAGCAAAAGAAAACCTGGAAGCTACAAAGGTTGCGGATGTTGTTGCCGAGCCTCGTCTTAAGATGAAGTGGAACGGCAAGGTCATCGTTGACCTTACAAGAGAGTTCCTCAACTCCAACGGTGCAGAAAAGCACACTACAGTTGCTGTTCCCACACCTATCATATCTCAGCTCAAAACATATACAGATCGTCCCGAATGCTGGTATGAGCTTATGACCAATCTCAACGTTTGCTCTCAGAAGGGCCTTGTTGAAAGATTTGACTCAACTATCGGTGCAGGTACCGTACTTATGCCTTATGCAGGTAAGTATCAGCTCACTCCTACTCAGGCAATGGCAGCTAAGATCCCTGTACTCAAGGGTCAGACAAAGACCTGCTCTATCATGAGCTGGGGATATAATCCTTATGTAAGTGACAAGAGTCCTTATCATGGTGCAATTGCTGCTGTTATCGAGTCAGTTGCTAAGGTAATTGCTGCAGGCGGAAGCTACAAGCACTGCTGGCTCACATTCCAGGAATATTTTGAAAGAACACAGGACAATCCCACTCGATGGGGCAAGCCCTTCTCCGCACTTCTCGGTGCATACAAGGCACAGCTTGAGCTTGGCTGCGGTGCTATCGGAGGAAAGGATTCCATGTCCGGTACATTTGAGAACATTAATGTTCCTGCAACGCTTGTTTCCTTCGCAGTATCCACAGGTGACAGTGACAAGGTGCTTTCAGGTGAATTCAAGTCTGCGGGTGACAAGGTAATATACATTACACCCGATTATGACGAAAACAATCTGCCTAAGTTTGACAGCGTAAGAGACGTATTCCATCGTGTTGAAGAGCTGATCGCAAGCGGCAAGGCTAAGGCAGTATGGGCAACAGGCTTCGGAGGAATTGCAGAAGCAGTTGCAAAGATGTCTCTCGGCAACCGCATCGGTTTCCGTTTTGATAAAAAGCTTCCCGAGGATGTGCTGTTCTACTCACGATACGGCTCATTCGTAATCGAACTTGACGGCGATCCCTTCACAACAGAGAAGGTGATCGGTACAACTATTCCCGAATACGAGATCGACTGCAAGGATTATAAGATCGACATGGCTGATCTCCAGAAGTCTTGGGAGGACAAGCTGGAGCCTGTATTCCCATGCAACATCAAGGTTCCCGAAAAGGAGATCGAAGCATACTGCTACAAGTCTGACAGCTCTGCTCCTCACGCTTCTTCTTTTGCTAAGCCTAAGGTCATCATCCCCGTATTCCCCGGTACAAACTGCGAATACGATACTGCAAGAGTATTTGAGCGTGCAGGTGCTGATCCCGAGATCGTTGTAATCAAGAACCTTTCCGCATCAGCACTTGAAGAAAGCGTAAAGTATTTTGCCAAGGCTGTAAAGAAATCCCAGATCGTTATGATACCCGGCGGATTCTCAGGCGGTGACGAGCCTGATGGTTCAGGTAAGTTTATCACAGCATTCTTCCGCAACCCAAGCATCAAGGATGCAGTTACAGAGCTTCTTGAAGCAAGAGACGGACTTATGCTCGGTATCTGTAACGGTTTCCAGGCTCTCATCAAGCTTGGTCTTGTACCATTCGGAAAGATCGTTGATATGGAGGATAATTCCCCCACACTTACTTTCAACACTATCGCACGCCATCAGTCCATGATGGTTTCTACAAGAATCGCATCCAACAAGTCTCCATGGCTTGCAGGCTGTGAGGTCGGCGACATCCATAAGATCGCTATATCTCATGGTGAAGGCCGTTTCGTAGCTTCTCCTGAGCTTATCAGGCAGTTAGCTGACAACGGACAGATCGCAACACAGTATGTTGATCTTGATGGCAATCCTACAATGAACATCCGCTATAACCCCAACTCCTCTTACGAAGCAATCGAGGGTATCACTTCCCCTGATGGACGTGTTCTCGGTAAGATGGGTCACAGTGAACGTATCGGAATCGATATATGCAAGAACGTTCCGGGAAACAAGGATCAGAAGATCTTCGAGAGCGGCGTAGCTTACTTCAAGTAATACTATCGTAATATGACAAACACGGCAGGAACCCTGATTCCCTGCCGTGTTTTTGTTATACTAATAACCATTTGTTCTATGGATAAAGACGGTGGATAGAATGCGTCCTATCAAGGAAAACGACCGCAG
>JBJERX010000004.1:0-6005 GCA_051882495.1 Huintestinicola sp.
GATATTTTTCATACAAAGGCAGACAGAGATCACCCCTCGGACATTGACTGGAACGGTGATAACACTTATCTTTTTGCTCCAGATGTTGTGCAGGGTAAGGACGGAAAATATTATCTTTATGCATATATCGTGAATGCAAGGGGCTGTGTAGCTGTCAGCGACAGACCCGAGGGACCCTTCAAGCTTGTTTCAAAGTATAAATACACTATATCCGATGAGATCTGCTGCAATGGCTGGTTCATAGATCCGGGAGTTCTCGTTGACGATGACGGAAGAACATATATCTACTGCGGCTTTGAACGGTCATTCCTTGCGGAAGTCAACAGCGAAAATATGTACGAGATAATCGACGGCAGCTGTATTGAGCATTTTATACCCTGCACCGAGACTGAAAACGGCGGTTTTTCCCAGAAGGAATCTCTTTTCTATGAAGCTTGTTCTCCCAGGAAAATAAACGGTACTTACTATATGATCTATTCACCTAAGCAGGGAAGCCGGCTTGCCTATGCAACCTCAGATAGTCCCACAGGTCCCTACACCTATAGGGGATATATCGTTGACAACGGCGTTGATTATCCCGGCGGAAATAATCACGGCTCAGTCGTATGCATAAACGGACAGTGGTACATTTTCTATCATCGCATGACAAATGGCACTATTATGTCAAGACGGGGCTGCGTTGAAAAAATTGAAATACTTCCTGATGGTACCATTCCTACTGTGGAAATGACTTCTCTCGGCTTTGAGGACAGCCTTAACCCCTATGAGATAACTCCTGCGGATATTGCCTGTGTGCTTAAAGGAAATGCGTTCATCACCGAAAGAAATGCATTTGACAGAGCTGTTATTAACATTCAGGACGGGGATATTATCGGTTATAAGTATTTCGACTTTGGTGAGGACTTTTCAAGCAGAACAATGGAATTCGCAGCAAAGGTAAAGGGAATGGGCTGTGATTGTAAGATGCATATCATTGCAAATGATGAGGAGATCGGCGTGTGTGAGATCGGACAGGACGGCGGCATAGTCAAAACTGTTGTAAAAGCTGTTACAGGCAGACAGGCTGTATATTTCAGGATTTCAACGGATTACAGCGGCTGGACAGGGGATTTCTTCAAGAACAGAAGTCTCTTTGAGCTTGTTGAATTTATTTTTATGAAATAGTTGAAACATAGGTGCAGATGTGATATAATTATCATGTGACAAATTTGTTTTGGAGTGATATTGCTTCCCCAATTAACTGATGAAGTTATATGCGGGGCAAGCAGATAATTCATTAGTTGATGGGGGAGCAATAATAATGAAGCTGGGCACCATTGGCTACAATTACAGCCATAATTCAGATTTTGTTATGGACAGACCAAACGGTCCCGGCTGCTGGCTCATGCTGATAATCAAGACGCCTGCACTGTTTGAGCTGAACGGGAAAAAATACTCTGTCAGGGAAAACTCCTTTGTGATCATCTCTCCCGACACTCCCTGCAGGTATTGTGCAGCGGGGGATATATATACCGATGACTGGATATATTTCAGTGCAGATGAAGAAACAGTGAACCGCTTTGGCGAGCTTGACATTCCCATAAATGAGCCGGTATATCTGGGCGATACCGAATCTGTTTCACGAATTATCCATATCCTCGCCTTTGAGCATTACTGTGCGGAGCCTTTACATTCTGAGATAGAGGAGCATTACACCGAGATACTCCTGCTGTCGGTAAGCAGACTTATCCGCTCGGGAATGCATATTTCCTCGAAAATGTTCATTGAAAAAAATCATCGTATGACTCAGCTCAGAACTGTTATCCATACAGACCCGGAAAAAGCTATGAGCATTGATGAGATGGCTGCGTATGTTAATATGAGCCGTTCCGGCTTTCAGCATTTATACAAAAAAATGTACGGAGTCAGTGTGATAAACGATGTGATAAACGGAAGACTTGAAAGGGCGAAAAGACTGCTTTCATCCACCGATCTCACCATTGCGGAAATTGCTGCAAAATGCGGTTATGCTACCGAGTACAATTTTATGAGACAGTTCAAAAGCAGAATTGGGAAAACCCCCACCGAGTATCGCAGACAAATATGAAACGCTACCTGACTGTTTTGAAAAAAATTCAGGCGATTTTTATGCAGTTTAACAAAAGCACATCCGAAAGCTATTTTCTTGCTTTCGGATGTGCTTTTGTTTTGGAAGAAAATATATGAAGTTGATTATCAGGCACGGAACATTGAGATTTTTTCTCTTAAGCCCATAGCCTGAGCGTTAAGCTCCTCACAGCTTGCAGCACTTTCCTCAGCTGTTGCACTGTTCTGCTGAACTACCTCGGAGATACGGTCAATACCAACCTTGACCTGATTAACCGCTTTTGACTGGAGGAATGTCTTTTCTGCAACCTCACGGATAAGCTCGTTGGTTTCATTGGTGATGCTGATGACCCGGTTCATGGCTTCGGCAGTCTTGGAAGCAATGGAAGAACCCTCTTCAACTGCTTCTATGCTGTGGCCTATAAGTACAGTAGTAGTATTAGCAGCCTCTGCAGATTTGGTTGCAAGATTTCTTACCTCGTCAGCAACGACTGCAAAGCCCTTGCCTGCGTCACCTGCTCTTGCTGCTTCAACAGCGGCATTAAGTGCTAGAATGTTAGTCTGGAATGCTATATCCTCAATTGTCTTGATAATATTGCTGATCTCGTTGGACTTGTTCTGTATGTTGTTCATTGCATCAAGCATATGGCTTATCTGTTCGTTCTGGTTATTGACAAGCTCTATCGCATTTTTTGAAAGCTGCTGAGCCTTTTCGGTGCTTTCAACATTATGTGCGATATTCACGGATATATCATCGATAGAAGCAGACAGCTCTTCTGTGGCTTCAGCCTGTCTTGTAGTTCCCTGGGCGAGCATAGCTGAGCCGTTTGATATCTGTTCAGAGCCGCTGTACACCTGGTCTGCGGAAACGTTGATATTGTTGATAGTATCCTTCATTTTCTTTTTCAGTACAGCAGATGAGCTGCTGATACTTTCAAAATCACCATGGTATACAATATCGGACTCATATGAAAAGTCACCATTTGCCATTGACTCCATGCGTGCAGAAATATCACTTACATATTTATTAAGATTTGATACTGCAAAGGAAAGTGATTCTGCAAGCTCGCCGATCTCGTTTTTATAAAGCTTGCCTGTAATTCCGGGATTGCCGTGCAGATTACCGTGTTCAATTTCTACAGCCATTCTCTTGACCATGATTATTGGTGTGTCTATCTGCCTATTAATAAATACAACCAGTATTGTTACTGCTCCCAGAACCAGAACGACAGCAGTTGCAATGCTGACAATAAGTACCGTAATGATGTTATTCTGCGTTTCCTTTATGGGGAAGCCTGTAAACAATGCACCCTTAATATCGCCGTTGCTGTCTGCTATAGGCATATATGCAGTCATGTAGTCATTTCCGAAAATCTTTGCCTGTTGACGGTATTCATTGCCGTTTATAATGACCTGATCGTATATCTCATCGTTCATTGTTGTACCAATTGCTCTTTCGCCGTTTTCATTGGTAAAGGTTGTCATAACACGCAGATTATCGTAAAAGATCGTAACATGGCTGTCTGTCTGCTGATGGATGTCGTCAACAGTGCCGGGCGAAGCGTAAGAGAAACCGGCAATAATAGTACCGTAATCGCCTTGAACAACAGAGCGGTAATATATGTACGCTTTTTCATCTGCATATAAACCGCTGTTTCCTGTGCTTGCAGCGTCGGAAATACTCTCCGATGTTAGTGAAATATTATCGGTCTCAAACACAACAGAGCCTTTGCTGTCGGTACAGATACAGAACAGGCCGTCATTTTTCTCTATGCCGTTCCACGCTGAAAGAAGCTGATCTTTGCTGCCGCTTGCGATAGCGTCAGTGAAGCTGTTGTCATATGAAAGAAGCTTTGCTATATTTTTTGTTTCTTCCGCTTGAATTTCCAGATTGTTCTGAAGGACCTTTGATGCAGAATCTACCGACTGGTGAAGGTTTTTGTTTTCAATACGGGAAAACAGCATAATGAATTCTGCTGTCAGAATAATTGCAACTAATCCAACGATGACCAAAATGAAACGGCATATCGTTTTGCCGATCCTTGACATTTTTGCTATTTTCATATTTTACCGTGCAGGGAGTATGTTTTTGCACGGTCCCCCCCTTCATGTTATTCTTGATGAATGATACTGCTGCCGTACAGCCGTTAGTTACGAGGTTTATCAGAAGCTATGCGGATAGCAGACAATCGCAACAACGTTAACTGAACAGAAATGTCACTTATATAGCTTATTAATATATTACTGCATTTTTGATAGATTGTCAATAGTTTTTTTCGGATTATTAATATTTTTTTGTGAAATTTATCGACACTAATTAAGGAACCACTGAATAAATCATGACAGAAGGCTTGATACGCATCTTGCTTGCATATTTTTCGTCATATTGCACCAAAATTCCTTGACAGGCAAAAGACTGCCTGCGAAATTTCTATGCAATCTGACGAAAAATCTGACTGTGCATCTGAGGCACTATGGTTTTTAGAGGTGACCATAAAAAATCCTGACCTTCCGACCGGTCAGAAGCAAAAACAGCACCCGCTTTGAGTGCTGTAATGAAAATTATTTCTGTAAAATGTCAATTATCCGTTCATTAATTCAAGAGCTTTATCAAAGGAAATGCATTCTGCATATCTCCTGTTCCATATGAATTCGTTATAATACCTGTATGTTTGTTCTGCAGTCATAAATTGATTATCAAATGTACTGTTCGTATTCTCGGGAACTATTATTCTGAAACCATGCTCAAAGCCGGTTTTGATTGTTGCGTCAATACAATACTCTGTCTGCAGTCCCACAACAATAACGGTGTTTTCTCCTTTGTTTTTCAGATACTCAAGCAATCCTGTACCGTTAAAGGAACTGTTTACCTTTTTATCAAAAATCATCTCATTTTCGGCAGGAGTGAATCTCTCAAATATTTCAAAGCCTTCATTTCCTTTTGTCAACTCGCATCCGGCTCCATCATCATGTCTGACAAAGATCACTTCTATGCCATTACTTCGGGCGATAGTTATCAGCTCACTGATATGTGATTTCAGCAAATCAAATTGATATAGTTCGCTGTTAGTGATTGCTTTTTGTGTGTCAACAACCAAAAGTACCATATAAATTCCTCCATAATTTTCGATTTATAAGGAAGCCTGACGCTGAATACATTATATCATCTTCCTTTGATAAAATCAATCGTTATTAAGAAGAAAAAAGAAGCGAATACCTGTTCGGTAAACGCTTCTTCAGAATTATTCAATTATATTCAGTGTTCTGATATCTGCTTTACAGCACGTCCTTCGATGTAGCCTCTCCAGCCCATTGGTGCAAGCTGGAATTTGGGAGCTGCTTCATCATCCCATTCATAGCCGTAAACCTTGGGATTGTAATTCGCAATATTTTCCCACAGATTTCCGATAGCTTCATCATATTTGTCATCATCGTAGGGCTCTCCCTGGAATACCAGGTATTTGCATGGAGGAAGGTCAATTACGTCAAATCCGGATGGTATCTCACCCGAATAATCGGCATCAACTTCAACGGCGTGAGCATAAATTCCCGTGCCTTCGGGACGCATTGACTCAGGCAGCCACACACCCATAGGTTCGTTCAGTGCGTCCTTGATACTGCAGAGAATATCCCAGGGAGCAGGATTTTCCGGAGTTCCGCAGCCCACCTCTTCACAGTATTCAAAGTAATCGGCAGCGTTTTTGCTTCTGAAAAGTATAAGCTTTCGTGCGGGACGTTCCATGATCTGAGTGAAAATAACAGCAGTTTTCTTTTCCATATTCGATTCCTCCGTTGATTTAGTTTTTTGGCGGTTAAGATAATAATACGGGATCATCCATCCGTTGGGGGAAGGGTAAGCGGCAAATTTCTTCGGAGTTATACCGAATCCGTTTGCAAAAGCTCTTGTAAAACCTTCCTGA
>JBJERX010000005.1:0-24916 GCA_051882495.1 Huintestinicola sp.
CGGTGAAAAAGCTCAGAAAATCGAGATTTACTACAAGTTTGTGGGCAGGATTTAAAGCCCGATTTATTAGAAAGAAGATGTTCCGTAAGAATTGTTCTACTGAAAACGAACACTGAGGGGATTATCATCATGCCTGCAAGCACAGCAACTCCTGTATCGAATATTTCGATCTGTGCTACGCTCTGATTAAGGTTGATATCCTTTTTTACGTAGGAACCGTAGGTTATCATGATACCCATAGCAACGCTCAGGGAAAAGAACAGCTGGTTCATTGCGTCCAGACAGATTTTCAGAAACTTTGATACGGTTATACCGGTGAGATCGGGAATAACATAGAACTTGAAGCCATCGATGCCTGTGCGGACTAATCCGTCCTCGGTCTCATGCCTCAGAGTAAGAGAATAGATGGCGATGCCGATAACCATTATCAGGAGTACGGGCATGACTATCTTGGAGAAACGCTCAATACCGCTCTGAACACCATTGTAAACGATGAATGCCGTCAGCAGCATGAATATCAGTCCGTAGATTATGGATCTTGGGTCTGTAATGAAGTTTGTGAAATACACATCCTCAGCTGCGGCAGCACTGTCACCTGTCAGATATACCACAACGTATTTGGTTATCCATCCTCCGATGACAGCATAGTATGTCATAATGATCGCAGGGACTATGTATGTCAGTACACCGAGAAATTTCCACTTGGGGCTGATGGCAGTGTAGGCATGGATAGAGCTTTTTCCTGTTTTTCTTCCTATAGCGATATCAGTCGTCAGAAGAGTGAAGCCGAATGTCACTACAAGTATCAGATAGATTATCAGGAACAGTCCTCCGCCGTCCTGGGCAACGAGATAGGGGAATCTCCACAGATTGCCAACACCTACAGCACTTCCTGCTGCAGCAAGAACAAACCCTATCTGACCGCTGAACCCTCCGCTTTTGTCTTTTTTCTTTTCCATAGTAACCTCCGAATTTACAGGATAGAATTATGTCTGATAAACGTGGATCAGTATTATAACAGCTTGGAAAGGAAATCTCTGAGGCGTTCGTTTTTTGGAGAACCAAAAACCTGTTCCGGTGTCCCGTCCTCTGCAATAACGCCCTTGTCAAAGAAAATGATACGGCTTGCAACTTCTTTTGCGAAGCCCATTTCATGTGTGACGCATATCATAGTGATACCCGTTGAAGCAAGCTCCTTCATAACATCCAAGACCTCACCAACCATTTCCGGGTCAAGTGCGGAGGTGGGTTCATCGAAAAGAATTACCTCCGGATTCATTGCAAGAGCACGGCAGATAGCAACACGCTGCTTCTGTCCCCCTGAAAGCTGATTGGGATATGCGTCTGCCTTATCGTCCAGATTAACACGCCTGAGAAGCTCATGAGCCTTGCTTTCCGCTTCTTCCTTAGTCATATTTTTCAGCTTGATGGGAGCAATAGTAAGGTTATCGAGAATGGTCATATGTGGGAACAGATTGAAATGCTGGAAAACCATCATCATCTTTTTTCGCTGCTCATCAATGTTTGTTTTAGGTGAAGTGAGGTCGATATCATCAAGGTAAATGTGACCTCCTGTAGGCACCTCCAGCAGATTCAGGCAGCGGAGGAAGGTGGATTTGCCGCATCCCGACGGACCCAGAATTACGATCACCTCACCCTTGCGGATATCCATTGTTATTCCGTTAAGGACTTCCAGATCTCCGAAGGTTTTGTGCAGCTCCTCCACATGCATTATTACATTATCTTGCATCTTTCTTCAATCTCCTTTCAAGCTTGCCTACAAGCATACTAAGGAACATTACTATCACAAGGTAGATAAGTGCGACTGCGATAAGAGGCATGAATGCATCATATGTACGGCTTCTGATAAGGTCGCCGCCTCGTGTAAGATCTCTTATGCCGATATAGCCGGAGATCGATGTTTCCTTAAGCAGTACGATAAACTCGTTTCCGAGAGCGGGAAGGATATTTCTCACAGCCTGAGGCAGGATAAAATACCGCATTGTCTGAATGTAAGTGAATCCAAGGCTGCGGCCTGCTTCAAACTGACCTGCGTCAATGGAGGAGATACCCGAACGGACGATCTCAGCAATATATGCAGAGGAGTTCAGACCGAATGCAATGGTAGCAACAAGGACCGCATCAATATTGGAGCTTGCAAAGACCACATAGTAGATAATAAGCAGCTGTATCATTGCAGGAGTTCCTCGGATAATGTTTATGTACAGCTTGCATATAAGATTGAGCAGCTTCATTTTTCCTGTCGCATCGCAGGAAAAGCGGATGATCGCAAGGAGGAATCCAAGGATAACACCGATAATTACGGCAAAGAAGCTGATACGGATAGTGGTAAACAGACCCTCTGCAATAAGCTTCCAGCGGTCGTCATCAATGAAATTTGTGCGGAATTTCTCTGCTGAAATGAAGCCGCCGACTCCCGATGTGCCGTTTCTTACAATAATGACCTGTTTTGCGAGGGTATACGGCTCGGAGAAATCAACGTTTTTCAGCCGATCTTCCGTAATAGTCATTCCTGCAACACCCATGTCAGCCTTGCCTGACTGAACTGCAGTGATTATCGAATCAAACTCGATATCCTGAATAACAAGCTCCATTCCAAGGATATCGGCAACGGCATTAGCCATGTCAACGTCGATACCCACAATTTCTCCGCTCTTGACAAATTCATAAGGCTCAAATGCAGCATTTGTAGCCATTGTAAGGGTGCCGTTTGATCTGTCAATTCCCTCGGGAGAAATGTAGGGACTGTTTCCTATGTTGTCGCCTATGTAGTTTTCCTTGATTTTGTCAAGGGTGCCGTTATCCTTGAGCTGACCAAGAGCGGAATTTACCTTGTCACGAAGCTCCGGATTATTTTTTGAAAAGCAGATAGCATATTCCTCCGTGATGAATTCCTCGTCCAGGATAGTTAGATCGGGGTTAAGTCCCACGAATTTCCGTGCAGGCTCGTTATCAATGATAACACAGTCTACCTTGCCCTGCTTAAGAGCCATTATAGCGTCCGAACCCTTGTTGAATCTTTTTATCTCAGACCCCTGTTCAATGTAATCCTCAGCGTAGATGTCACCTGTTGTTCCTATCTGTGTACCGATGATCTTCCCCGGCAGAGAATCCACGCCTGTTACCTCTGATGCAGCTGGTTCTGTATTTGAGCA
This sequence comes from Huintestinicola sp., assembly GCA_051882495.1. GTDB lineage: Bacteria > Bacillota > Clostridia > Oscillospirales > Ruminococcaceae > Huintestinicola. The sequence goes on from JBJERX010000005.1 coordinate 3,177, forward strand.
TCCGCAGAGGCTCATAAGTGTGACTATCATCAGAATACATGAAAGTAATCTGAATTGTCTGATCTGCATTGATCTTCACTCTCCTTTAGATGACAATTATACATTATTTTATCATATCTGACCGACTAAGTCAATAAAAAGATTGAATCATATTGTGAAATTTCCTTTTTATAAAGATATTTCATCAGATCGAATGTTATCGACATAATTAACAAAAATATAACAGTTTTTTTATTGTAATATTTTCATGGTAACTTATAATTATACATATGTATATGCTGCAAAAAGTATTGTGGTATATGGAAAATTGGAGGAATTATTATGAAGAAAAAAATTGCAGCTGCCGTATTGGCAGCAGTCCTTTCGGTGTGCAGCTTTGCAGCACCTGCTGAGTTTTATACTGCAGGGATCGTTGCGGAAGCAGCAACAGATTCAGCCAAAAAAGCAGAGCTTCCCGCTCCCGAAAACATTTCCGCAAAGGTAACCACGAATTCTGTCGTTCTGACCTGGGACAAGGTTGAGGGGGCTGACGCTTACAGAGTTTACATGTACAATGCCGAGACCAAGAAGTACACCAAGTACAAGACAGTTGCCGGAACAAAGTGCACAGTTAAGGAGCTTGAAAGCGGCACATCATACCGTTTTAAGGTTGCTACTCTTACAAAGTCAGGAAAGAAATATGTTCTCAACGGTATCAGCAGCAAGGTTACTGCCAAGACCAAAGCAGCTTCAAAGAAGAAGGCTGAATGTGATACATGGAACGGAAAATTTCCCGGTCCCGAGAAATACGGTTTTGAATATTTGGGTGTTTTCGGTGATATGTCTGCACTCTGGTATGCTAATTTCGATGATGACTGCAGCGAACAGTTCAAAAAATATTTGAAATATCTTGAGAACTGCGGCTGCAAGATCGTTCACGATGAGAAGTATGAAGAAGAGTATAGCTATGCGTATGTTCTTGAAATATACGATTCCACAGGTAAGAATCTGCTTGCCCTTATTGCCAGCGACTTTGATTTTGAAATGTTTATTACTTTCCCTGACAGTAATAAATAATACTAATAAAACTTGTATTACATCGGCTGTGCTTTTCCGGAACAGCCGATGTTTGTTTTCCAATAAAATGCCCCGTCTGTTTTTTTACATCAGACGGGGCATAAATATTATTCGGGGATTATCCATCTTCCCTTCAAGAAGATAAGCCTGATATCCGATTCTTCTGTGATACTCATATCCTCCGAGAAAAAGCTGATCTTTATGCTGCAGCTCCATTCGGTCAGAGAAGCGGGAGCACGCTCTTTAACATCGAAGGCATAGGAGATCATATCGGTGTCCTTCAGCTCTGCAAATTCGGGATAGCTGCGGAATGTCTCTCTGCATTTGCTTTTGAAGCTGTCCTTTTCAGCTTGTGATGCAGAGGATGCATCGCCGCCTGTCACGGTAAGATATGCTTTCAGATCTCCCGAGGTGCAGGCAGAAAAATATTTTTTCATAGCTTTATCCTGTCCGCCGATATACCAGCTTGCACAAAGCATGCCGATAAACAGTATCAGCGTAAGAATGAAGAATATCTTTCCGGCTGTTTTACTTCCTTTTGATTTATTTTCGCTCGCATCAGACATGAATAAGTTCTCCTGTGGATATTATATGATAAGACTGTTCAGATCACTGCTCGGAAGGGTCCTTGAGGATAGCACCTGTAGCTCCCGATGTAACCAGGGAAGCATATCTCTTCAGATAACCCTTAAGCTCCTTCTTCTTAGGCTTGAATTCAGCCATTCTGCGTTCTATCTCTGCATCGTCAACATCAAGGCTGAGAACGTAGTTGGGGATATCTATGGTAATCATATCGCCGTCCTGAACGATACCGATGATACCGCCTACAGCAGCTTCGGGTGAAACGTGACCGATGGACGCACCTCTTGATGCACCGCTGAAACGTCCGTCAGTGATAAGAGCAACGGAGCTTCCAAGACCCATACCCTGGATCGCTGATGTGGGATTGAGCATTTCTCTCATGCCGGGGCCGCCCTTAGGTCCCTCATAACGGATAACAACAACGTCGCCTGCAACGATCTTTCCGCCCAGGATAGCTGCCTGAGCGTCCTCCTCGCAGTCGAATACCTTAGCGGGGCCTGTGTGCCTGAGCATCTCGGGAACTACAGCGGAACGCTTTACAACGCAGCCGTCCTTAGCAAGATTGCCTCGGAGAACAGCAATTCCTCCTGTCTCTGAATATGGCTCTTCGATAGGACGGATTATATCGTGATTCTTGTTAACGCAGCCCTTGATGTTTTCGCCGACTGTCTTGCCTGTAGCTGTGATGCAGTCTGTATTGAGCAGACCCTTCTTGTCAAGCTCGTTCATAACTGCGTAAACGCCGCCTGCCTCGTTAAGATCCTCCATGTAAGCATGACCTGCGGGAGCAAGATGGCAGAGATTAGGTGTCTTTGCACTGATCTCATTTGCTATGTCAAGGTTGATGTCGATGCCGCATTCGTGAGCGATGGCGGGAAGGTGGAGCATGCTGTTTGTGGAGCAGCCCAGAGCCATATCAACTGCAAGTGCGTTGTGGAATGCCTTCTCGGTCATGATGTCCAGAGGACGGATATTCTTTCTGTAAAGCTCCATTACCTGCATGCCTGCCTGCTTGGCAAGTCTGATTCTTTCAGAGTAAACAGCGGGGATTGTTCCGTTGCCCTTGAGACCCATGCCCAGAACCTCTGTAAGGCAGTTCATGGAGTTAGCTGTGTACATACCTGAGCAGCTTCCGCAGGTAGGACAAGCCTTGTTTTCAAATTCGTCAAATTCTTCCTCGCTGATCCTGCCCGATGTGTAAGCACCGACTGCCTCAAACATGCTGGAGAGGGAGGTTTTGCTGCCCTGTACGTGACCTGCAAGCATAGGTCCGCCGGATACAAATACTGTAGGAACGTTTACTCTTGCGGCAGCCATAAGGAGACCGGGAACGTTCTTATCGCAGTTGGGGACCATTACCAGGGCGTCAAAATGATGAGCGAGAGCCATGCATTCTGTGGAATCCGCAATAAGATCACGTGTTACAAGAGAATACTTCATTCCCTGATGACCCATTGCTATACCGTCGCATACTGCGATAGCGGGGAATACCACAGGTGTACCGCCTGCCATGGCAACGCCAAGCTTTACAGCTTCAACGATCTTGTCGATATTCATGTGTCCGGGGACGATCTCGTTATAGGAGGAAACGATACCTACCAGAGGCTTTTTCATTTCTTCCTTAGTCATGCCCAGAGCGTTGAAAAGAGAACGCTGAGGAGCCTTTTCGGCACCGTCGCAGAAAAAGTTTCCGCATTCGTTTGTACATTCATTACAAGACATTTTAGATTACTCCTTTTATGTAGATTATGTGTAGATCATGATAATTCACTTTCTGTATATGTTTCCGCTGCATGATCGAGGGCTGCTCTCAGCTTCCTTTCAAGAGCGGTTCCCTTTACGTCGGGGGAATACGAAACACAAAGCATTTCCGTTTCTCTTGCACTGCCCGAATCAAAGCCGTATGCATAATATATCAGACCGTACTTTTCAAATTCGGTGCTGAAAAGAAAGCTTTTTTGGCTGCAGGGGGAGAGTGTAAGATCGGTTGAACCCTCGCCGCTTTCGGAAAACTCGCAGGCGTCGTAAATGTCATCGTCGGGACATATGTATAATTCGGGAAGCCTGCCGTCATATTCTGTAAATTCCTCGTCATTGTAAGGCTCATACTGAAATGCCGGGTCAGCCTCAGAATGACTGTTGAATTCGATAAAATCATGGGAAAGCTCAAATGAGTATTTCTTATCGCCGAATTCCTGTTCAACGGTAAAATAGGGCTTGGGAGCTTCATTTCCGGAAGCAATTATTTCAGTCGGAGTCTGACCTTCGGAGGGAGCATCCTTTTCGGAAGGTACAGCTTCATTGATTTCTGCTGAAAGACTGTTATCCTGCTTCTTAAAAGCATTTAAAAGCTTATCCAGAAATCCCATCAGCAGCACTCCATTCCCAGGAAGGCAGCACCGATAATGCCTGCATCGTTGCCGAGCTTAGCTATAACTACCTCGGTGTTCTTCGAGAGCATTCTTGTATAGACCTCGTTCTTTACCATTTCCTTGACGGGAACAAGAAGAGGATCACCCTCATTGCATACGCCGCCGCCGATACAGAGGATATCGGGCTGGAAAATGTTGATAGCATTTGTGATGCCTGCTGCAAGGTACTTGCAGTACTTGTCAACTACAGCCTTGCCTGCCTTGTCCCCCTCACGCATAGCGTTGAATGCGTGACGAGCGGAGAATTTGCCGTCCTTGGCAAAATACTTGTTGAGAACAGAATCCTTGTCAGCCTCGGCAGCTTCCTTAGTCATGCGGATAAGTCCTGTTGCAGAGGAGAATACCTCGAAGCAGCCCTTTCTTCCGCAGGTGCACTGAGGACCGTCCACCTCGATAACGATATGACCAAGCTCGGCACCTGCAAGGTTGGAGCCTGTGAGAATTTTTCCGTCAACGATTATACCTGCACCGACGCCTGTTCCCAGAGTGATGCATACAGCATTCCTTGCACCCTTTGCAGCACCTGCAACGAACTCGCCGTATGCAGCGGCATTAGCGTCATTTGCAACGTAAACAGGCTTGTTGATGTGAGCCTGAATGTACTCTCTTACGGGTACATCGTGGAAATCAAGGTTGTTGGAGTAGGGGATAGTGCCCTTAACGTTGTCCGCAATACCGGGAGTACCGATGCCTATCCATTCAACGTCATCGATAGATATACCTGCTTCCTTGCATGCCTCAATTGAAACCTTCGCCATGTCATCGCAGATATCCTTTGCAGGACGGGGGCAGAGAGTCTTCGTGGATGCCTTTGCGATTATCTCGTAGTTTTCGTTTACAACGCCCGCCTTGATGTTTGTACCGCCAAGGTCGATACCGATATAGTGCTTCATAATAGCAGCTCCTTATATGTAAATTATTTTAGCCTATGTTAGTCATAACAGCAGTGCAGCTTCCCGAAAGCTCGAATGAACCGAAGCCTGCGGGGATAAACACGCTTTCGCCCTTTGTGATATTCATATCCTCACAGCCCGAGGAGGAAAGAACACAGTTACCGTCAACAACAAGTATATTAACGAAGGACTTTTCCGTTGCTTCAAGGGAAGCCTTTGAGCTGATGTCAAGAGCGTTTACTGTGAAGTATTCGCAGGAAGCAAGCAGCTTGCTTGACCAGCCGTCATTTGTTATGACAGGCGTTTCGGGGTACTGTTTAGCGGGGCAGAGGTTTGTGACCTCAACAGCCTTGTCGATGTGAAGCTGTCTGGGCTTTCCGTCTGCACCTACACGTCCGTAATCGTAGATACGGTAGGTTGTGTTGGAATTCTGCTGTATCTCAGCAATGAGAATACCCTTGCCGATAGCATGGAGTGTTCCTGCCTCAATGAAGAAAACATCGCCCTTTTTGACAGGGACTGAATTTGTTACTTCCAGAAGAGTGTTGTTTTCTATCCTCTCACGGAACTCGTCCTTGCTGATTTCGTGCTTGAAGCCGTAAAGGAGTGAAGCACCCTCGTCGCAGTCAACGATATACCACATTTCAGTCTTGCCGTATTCGCCTTCAACACGCTGAGCGTATTCATTGTCCGGGTGTACCTGAACGGAAAGGTTGTCCTTTGCGTCGATAAGCTTGATGAGGATAGGGAAATTATCAAAACGCTGACAGTTTGAGCCGAGAACAGCCTTGCCCTGCTTTTCTATGTATTCGGCAAGAGTGAGACCTGCAAATTCGCCGTTTGCAACCACTGAATTGCCGTCCTTGTGGCAGGAAAGCTCCCAGCTCTCGGCGATCTTGTCAAAATCACAGTCCTTGCCGAAATCGTCACGCAGTCTTGTGCCGCCCCACAGGTAATCCTTGAATGCGGGCTTGAGCTTTATTGGATAAGACATATATATTTCCGCCTTTCAGAAAAAATGATTGTATAAATATTGTTAAATCCATAATAGCATAATTCGCAGGATTTGTCAATGAAATGCAGAAAATATATCGTGTCGGATCCCCGTGTATGAATAAAAAACTGCCGCAGCAGACCTGCGGCAGTCGGGAAAATGCAGATAGGCGGTAATTATGTAGTTCCGCCTGCACCAAGACCGAAACTGATGGAGAGAGCATTATTTACCATATTCATAGATGGTGCGTCAAGCTCACCCATACGTTCTTTCAGTCGCTTTTTGTCTATGGTGCGGATCTGCTCTAACAGAACAACACTGTCCTTTGCAAGTCCGCATTGATCTGCATGTACTTCAATGTGCGTCGGCAGTTTGGCCTTTTCACGCTGACTTGTTATCGCTGCTGCAATAACGGTGGGGCTGTGCCTGTTTCCCACATCATTCTGTACTATCAGCACCGGTCTGATGCCGCCCTGCTCGGAACCGACTACAGGACGCAGATCCGCATAGTATATTTCTCCTCTTTTTACAGACATTCGGTATCATCCTTTCCGGAGTATTTTTTCGTCTGTCTATAGTTTTACCCGAAAAAACGGAAATAATCATCCGGATAGGTAAATTTATTACAGGGAGATACGGATTGGTTAATGATTGGTGCTTATTGATGGTAAAGGACATTGTAATTTCTTTATCCGGCTCCGCAGATATTTGCATATGTGATTTTTGCGGAGCCGAATGTCGAGAAATAAATGCCGTTTACAATATTATATGCTGTCAGACTATGGATGTTACGGTGTTGTAAAGCAGAAAGATCAGTACAATAAGCCATGGGACCGACGTGAAAAAGTACTTCCAGGTACGTGCTTTTGTGTATTCTGTTTCGGGGATAAGCCTTCCATGTCTGCCGAAATACTTTATTACGGCGATCACTGCCCAGACAAGACATACAAGCCTGAAAAGCACAAGGATCAAAGCGGTCAATATCAATGGCATAAAGGCTGTGATATCAAGGGTGCCCGTATTCATAGTCATAAGATCGTTCAGGGGCAGATCATGCATGATTATCATAAGGAATGCAGACATGCTGTTATTAAGGATATGCACAGCGATGGAGGGTATGAGTGAGCCTGTGCGGACTGTTATCGAGGCAAATACAAGTCCGATGCAGATGGTAGGGATGCACTGGATAAAGTTCTCATGCATAAGTCCGAACAGGACAGAGGACATGATTATACCGAAACGGTTTCCGTATTTGCAGAGACCGTCAAGCAGCACCCCGCGGAATACAAGCTCCTCCACTATGGGTCCCAAAAGGCATACATAAAGGTAGACGAGGATATTCAGCCAGAGTGGATAGTTACCCTTGACCACCGAAACTGCGTCAGCTGTTGTTTCAAGGGATGAAATTGGATTTTCTCCGTTTTTTATCACCATGACAACTGCATAGATCATCATCATGACAAATGAGCCTACAGCTGCCATTGTAAATGTGCAGGCTGTGCAATCACAGAACTGACTGCCTGTGAATGTGAATCTCAGTCTGTCTTTAAGGCTGAATTTCGTTACGGCAACGCCCACACCGAATGCTGCAAGATCGGCTGCCAGAGGAAACAGATAGGAACGGATAGCAGAAAGCGCGGGAGTGCTGCGGAGGAGCATCATTCCCTCGGAGATCTCTTCCTTCGAGAAGCCGCCTCCGAGGATGCCTCCCGCAACCCATGAAACAAGGTTATTTATCCCGTTGAAAACCGCTGCAAGGGTTATCATTATCAGTGCGGTCATAAAATAATGCCGCCTGAGCTGTCTGCGTTCATCGGGAGAGGGCTTTCCCCCGGAGATGTGTGTGACGGATGGATTAAGATTGCTGCTGATGTCCATAAATGTGACCTTTCTGTACAATAATGATAGTATATTTCAAATAATATCATAGTTTTTCGTGTTTGTAAATAGGCTTTAATGCAGTAATTCTGCATTATGATTATAATTATAGCTTTTTATGTGATGAAAATGCGAAATTTTTTCAAAAACTATAGAAAAATAAAAAAATATGTGATATAATAAATCAGATTAGAGTACATCTTCCCGATCGCATGCTTTCTTCTGTCAGCAGAGTCGGGGTGAAAGGATTGGTGATTCTTATGGCAATAACCGATGCTACAAAAACTCTCAGAGAATGGGTCGCAGGGTCGGATAATATCGTGTTCTTCGGCGGAGCGGGTGTATCCACCGAAAGCGGAATCCCGGATTTCAGAAGCGTTGACGGTCTTTACAACATGAAGTACAAATATCCGCCGGAAACTATTCTCAGCCATCAGTTTTTCTGCTACCACGTAGGCGAATTCTACGAGTTTTACAAGGATAAGATGCTCTACCTTGATATTAAGCCCAACAAAGCACATCTTGCTCTTGCCGAGCTTGAAAGGCAGGGTAAGCTTAAGGCTGTCGTTACTCAGAACATCGACGGTCTTCACCAGGCTGCGGGAAGCAGAACGGTATACGAGCTTCACGGTTCGGTTCACCGTAATTACTGCGTCCGCTGCGGTGAATTCCATGATGCGGAGTATGTGAAGAACTCACCCTTTATTCCCGAGTGCAGCAAGTGCGGAGGACTTATCAAGCCCGATGTCGTTCTGTATCAGGAGGGACTGAATCAGCAGATCGTAAATGCTTCCATCGAGGCTATCGAGAACTGTGATATGCTTATTATCGGCGGCACATCTCTGTCGGTATACCCCGCAAGCGGGCTTATCGACTATTACCACGGAAATAAGCTGGTGCTTATCAACAAGAGTGCCACAACATTTGATGAAAGAGCCGATCTTCTTATTAACGACAGCGTAGGCGAGGCTCTTGACTACTGTGTTTCCCATGAGGAATAATCTGACTATATTACATATTTAAGGAGAATAGTAATGCTTTTACCGGATTTTTATGTTGACGATATTATCAAAAGAGCACTTTCGGAGGATATCAATTATATTGACCTTGCTACCGATCTGCTCATTCCCGAAGATGAGATGTCCACGGCAGAATTTGTTTCCAAGGCAGAGGGAACACTTGCAGGTATTGACTGTGCTCTACGCACCTTTACCTTTGTGGACAGCGAAGTAAAGTGCGAGAAATTCATTTCCGACGGTGAAAAGGTCATCAAGGGCGATGTTATTGCAAGAGTAACAGGCAGAACACGCTCTATTCTCAAGGCGGAAAGAACGTCACTTAACATCCTGCAGCATATGTCAGGTGTTGCAACTGCAACTGCTGAGCTTGTAAAGGCTTGTGAGGGAACAAAGGCGTCTATTGTTGATACAAGAAAGACCCTTCCCGGACTTCGTGCCCTTGAAAAGTATGCAGTTACAGCAGGCGGCGGAAGAAACCACCGCTTCAATCTTTCTGATGCGGCTATGCTTAAGGATAATCACATTGATGCTTACGGCTCCATCACAGGTGCGGTCAATGCTCTCAGAACAAAGATCGGTCACATGGCTAAGATCGAGGTTGAGGTCAGAAACAAGGAAGAGCTTATGGAGGCTCTTGGCTGCAAGTGTGATGTTATTATGCTGGACAACATGACTCCCGAGGAAATGACCGAGTGCGTTAAGCTCACTGACGGCAGAGCAGTTCTTGAAGCGTCGGGCAATATCAATATCAATACTGTTGCGGCAGCTGCAGCTTCTGGTGTGGATATCATTTCCGTCGGTGCTATCACTCATTCCGTTAAGGCATTTGATATTTCCCTCAAAATTAAAAAGTGATTCGGAGGAAATATGAAAAGCCTGACATTTGTTTATGCTGTTCACGGCAACCTGTATATCAATCTTACTAACCGCTGTCCCTGCAGCTGCACCTTCTGTATCAGACAGAGCGGTGACGGTGCATACGGTTCTGACAGTCTCTGGCTGGAGCGTGAGCCGTCTGCGGATGAGGTAATTGAAGCAGTGGAAAAGTATGACAGGTCCGAGTACAGCGAGATAGTTTTCTGCGGCTACGGCGAGCCTATGGAGCGTGCCGATGCTGTTGCATATATCGGCAGGGAGCTGAAAAAGCGTTATCCCGATGTAACGGTACGTCTTAACACAAACGGTCTTGGTGACAAGATAAACGGCAGACCTACGGCTCCTATGCTGGAGGGTGCTGTTGATATCGTTTCCGTGAGCCTTAATTCGGGCACGCGTGAGGATTACAACAAGGTCACACGTCCCAAATGGGAGGACAGCTTTGAGGCCATGCTTGATTTTGCTTCTGAGTGCAAAAGGTATGTTCCCAATGTCATGTTCACTGTTGTGGACGTTATCTCGGACAGAGAGATACAGGATGCAAAGGATATTTCCGCAAGGATGGATATCCCGCTGAGAATAAGAAAATATGACACGTGAAATTAATTAACAGAAAAGGATGATATAAATGGAATCGTTTGCAGGAAAAGTTTTACACAAAGGTATTGAAGCAGTTGAACTGAGATACGGAAGATATTACGCAGTTGTTGCCCCTACAATGGGCTCCAATGTTCTCAGATTCAGAGACGATGAAAACAACATTGAGGTGTTCAGATACAGCGATGACACACCTATCAGCGAGATAATGAATTCTCCCGAGATATGGGGTCTGCCTACTCTTTATCTGCCCAACAGACTTGATGGGGGAGTCCTCCGCACATCCGACGGGCTTTACAATTTCCCCGTAAATGAGACCCGTTTCGGCAATCATCTTCACGGCTTTATACACAAACGTGCATACAAGGCTGTTGAAATGGGTTCCGATGACAAGTCTGCATATGTTGTAAATGAATATACATATGATGAGAAGGATTATTTCTTTAACTGCTTCCCACTGAAATTCAAAGTGCAGATAAAAATAGAGCTTGCCGAAAACGGTCTTACTCACACAGTAACGATCAAAAACCTGTCCCGGAAGATGCTTCCGCTTTCCATTGCAACTCACACAACTATCAACGCACCATTCGTTGCAGGAGCAAAGCAGGAGGATATCACACTCCAGGTGCCTGCAGGCGAGCATCTGCTTTTCAACAAGAGAAGATGGCTTCCCAACGGAAAAAAGTCCAAGCTCAATGATTACGATAAGGAGTATCTGAACGGTACAATGTGTCCCGTGCTCAAGAATATCTGCAACGATATGTACACCGGCACAACAGTCAAGCTTGACGGCAAGGATTTCAGAGGAACAGTCATGACCGATAAGGCAAGCGGCAAGCGTCTCTGCAATGAGGTCGATGAACACTATAAGTTCTGGATAGTATGGAATCACGAGGGTTTCATGAACTATTTCTGTCCCGAGCCAATGACTGCACAGGTCAATGCACCTAACCTTGATATCCCGGCAGAGGAATCGGGCTATGAGGAGCTTGCACCAAAAAAGAGCTACACGCTCACACAGAGATTTTTCACGATTTGATGAGGTAATTAGCATATGCCATATTGTATACAGTGCGGAGCCGAGCTGAAGGAGACAAGCAGATTTTGTCCCGAATGCGGAACTCCCGTTGCTCAGAGCGAAACCCAGCCGGAGGCGGCTGCTGAGCAGACCATTCCCACAGAAGAAGCGGGAATCAAAGAAGAAGCTATAGAAATATCTGCTGCTGAGTCAGATGAAACAGCTGCGGATGATGAAAACACAGCATCATCGGACGATGTTGCAGCCGATGATGAAGATGATGTAGAAGAAGCCGAGGGAAAAACGGAAACAGAGCCTGTTTCCGCCGAACTGCCAAAGGCTTTGCCTAAGCTTGAACCTGTTCCTATCCCGGAAGCTGTTGCCGAAACTATTCCTGTACAGGTGACTGCAGCTGTTCCCGAAAGCTATATTGCCAGGGATAATGACATGGTTGACGGAGAGCTTGAAGCGGCTGCCGAAAAGATACTGAACAAGCTTGATATCCCCAAGGCGGAAGCTCCCGCTGATGAAGAGAAGAAAGCTGAACCGGAGCCTGAGATCAAAAAGCAGACCTTTGTTCCTGAGCAGGCGGCTCCTCCCAAGAAAAAGGGCGGAGCAGGCATTGTCATCGCTGTAATAGCAGTGCTTGCTGCAGCGGCGGCAGGTTTTTACCTTATCAGTTCGGGAATCATTCCGATAAACGGCATATCGGATGCAGTCACGGTTGATGAGACTTCCGTTCTTATCTTTACCGATGCTTCCGAGACGGAGGCTGCCTTAACAGAAGCAGTAACCGAGCCTTCCGAAACAGAAGCAGCTGTTACGGAAGCGTCCGTAACGGAAACAGAGATAAGTGTATCCGAAACAGCTTCCCCGGAAGCTTCGGAAAATGAAACCGCTTCCGAAACATCCGCAGAAGCCTCTGCAACTGATAATGTTCCTGTGGGAGAGATGGTCATTGAGGCAGAGCATATGCAGGCTATGGGACATAATATCTCTGCCCAGGTGTTGACAACGGCATCGGAGGATGGCGTTCTCGATCTGTCTGCACTTGGCTCAGAATCCGTTATCGTTGCGGATTATACCGGTGCTGCGGAAGTGAGTATGGATATTACTCCTGTTGTAATGGTCGTTGATTTCGGAAACGGTACATTTGATATCATGCCCACTGCGGTATCAGCCGATCAGGCTGCTTTTGAGTTTGCGTCTGTACTGACGGCAAGTGAAGAAGCAGAAATAGCTGTTGAGGATATCATAAAAATATCGTTCAGAGCTAACGGAATACCTGTTGATGTGATCAGTATTTCGGTTATCATATGAAAAAAACGGGCTGCATGAGACAGTCCGTTTTTTTATCGTCGTTCGGTTCAATATTTTTCTTCCAGTATTCCGATCAATGTAAGATACAGCTCCTCTGCCTTTTCGTCGGCTGTTTTTTTACCGTAGAGAACTGCGTTGCATGCTTCCTGATAAGCGTCAAGTACCTCTCCGTCCTCCATGAAAGGGGCGATCAGCTTCATTTCATCAAGCCGGGTATTCATTCTGCAGAATGCATCGTACTGCAGACCTTTCAGCATATCGTTTGTTTCCAGGTATTCCTTTGCCGCACGGCTTAGAGGAATGCCTTTTTCAATTCCCTGCAGCTCAGCCATTTCGCTGCTGTTCATCAGAAAATCAAGAAGCATAGCCGCCTCTTTGGGATGAACGGTATTGACGCTAACAGCATACATTGTTGCAGGTTTTGTATAGAGCCCTGAGCAGCTGCATCCGGGAAGGGTGGTATACTTGCCTACACTCACTGTGTACCCTGCATCAGCTGCGGGACCCATGTAATTCTCTGCATCGCTGAGCCATGCAACGCATCCTGCATAGGTGCCGTTCTTGATACAGTTTTTATCAAAATACTCTACCTGTGGCATAACGTGCTCGTTTATAAGGCGGCTGTAGAATTCAAGCATTACCTTGATGTCATCCTTGTTAAAATTCAGTTTGCCTTCATCCGTCATGAAACGTTTGCCCGTAAGCTGTTCAGTGTATGAGATCGTGAAGAACAGGGAGGATTTCGATGTCATTGCAGTGGGATAAATATCATCGCCCATGACATTTGCGGCGTTGAAAAGGTCATCCCAGGTCTCAGGTATTTCAAGTCCGAAGTCTGCGTACACGGAATCATTATAGTATTCGGTCATTGCGTTCAGTGCGATGGGAACAGCATTCTGCCTGCCGTTTCTTATGCCGAACTGCAGTTCATTCTCATCGAATTGAGTCATGTCAAAATATTCGCTCAGTGTGCTGATATCATAGTATCCCTCTCCGTCTGCAGAGAACTGGTCAAGCCATGCAAAATTGATCAGCATGACATCCGATTCGGTGTCGGATATCATTCGGATATTATTGCGGTTCTGATAACCCGACCATTCGGAGTAGCTGCATTTTACACGGATATTGGGATTAAGTTCTTCAAATTTCTTGATTGCTTCAAGAGTGTATTCTATTCTGGTATCGTTTCCCCACCATGAAAGGGATATTTCAGTGTATTCATCCTGCGAGAGTACAACGGGCTCGGATGCACATGAACTCAGAATAACGGCAGCTGCCGTGAGTGCTGCTGCACGTATAAACAGGCTTTTTTTCATCATGTTGTCTCCTCATTCATATCGGAATAAATGGTATATGTGTCCTTGCCCTTATGCTTGGAGGCGTAAAGAGCTTTGTCCGCACATTTATAAAGCTCCCCGAAGGTGGTGCCGTTATCGGGGAAGGAAGCAACGCCGATGCTGGCTGATATCTTATATGTGCCGTCATCACCTGTGTAGTTATTATGGAAGGCATCGCAGAGCATACGGCACTTTTCATGAATGAGTGCTTCACAGTCCATATCTGTTTCCGGAGGAATGTTCAGAAGAATGCAGAATTCATCTCCGCCTATTCGTCCGAGACAGTCGCTTGAGTTGAAGGTGATACGGAGGATATTTCCTATATCCGCAAGCACCTTGTCACCATAGCTGTGCCCGAGAGTGTCGTTGACACCTTTGAAATTATCCACATCCAGGAGGATAAGTGCGTGGTGATCCTTCTCCGTGGAACTTGAAAGGATCTCGGAGCTGCTTTCCTCGAAGGAGAGCTTGTTCAGGATACCTGTCAGACGATCGACCTTCGCCTTTTTATCAAGAGTGTTTACCATAATGTCAAAAGGATTTGTGGCATTGATGGAAAGTATCGCTCCAAGGATAATTGCTATAACCGATGCGATGGCTGCAATGATAACAGTGCTTTTGATAACTTCCGATCTTTCGTTGAGAATGATCTTTGTTGGGACTGAACAGATAACGAACCAGTTGTCCACACAGCTGTTTACAGTAATAAGGTATGTGTCATCTATAATGGATGCGGCGGTGCTGTCTGCGATGCGGTTCTGTATCTCAGGGATAAGAGGCTCGCCTGATTTCTCATTTGCACTGGAGTATATTATCTTCTTGTCTGCACTGACAAGTCTTACGGTTGTGTTCTGCATATCATCGGGACGTACAAAGACATTTTCGACTTCAGAGGTGTAAAAGGATGCCACAAGCAATGCGTCATTGGTCTTGATCTTCTTAACATAGTAGATGCGGCGGTAATCTCCGTTGTAGCCTGTTGACCAGCCGTCATTTGTTCTTTCACGGGTTATTGTTGCTGCGAGACCATTGTAAAGGTTATCCTCGTAAAGCTTCTGAGTGCCGTTTGAGACCTTTCCTACTGTGTGACCGTTGCTGTACACGATAAAAAAGTCAACGTAGTTTTCCATTATGCACAGATCGTACAGCTTATCCGAAATGAGCTTTTCGGTGTTCAGAGCCTCGTATTCATCCTTATTGTCCCCTGCGGCATTATATGAAGTGACCTCCTCAAGTCCGAATGCCAGAGTGGTGTAATTTTCAAGCTTAGTCAGATATGTATTGATATTCAGCTTCATCTGAACATTCAGGGAGTATGTAAGCTCGCTGACCTTGTTTTTCAGTACATCATCCGTATTTTTTATGGTCACGGCGGATATCAGTACCGAGGTCAGAATAACTATAACGGCATAACCGAGAATCATCAAGGATTTAATGCGTTTCAGTTGTTCCGAGTTATCATTTGTATGTTTCTTTTTCATATGTATTGATCCTTTGTGTCAGAGTTTTTTCGACATATTCTATTGTAAATATAATATCTTATATTAACAAATTTGTCAATGGATTTGTACAAAAAGCGGATAAATTATTTTAGGTCAAAGTGCAAAATTGGCAGAAAACTCCTTCTATTTTTAGCCGATATCAGCGTAGCTGTGATGGAGTGAGCTTTATGCTGACTGTCCTCGGTTTTTATGAGAAACGGGGATAGCTTGTGTGCAAAGGGGAGAAGTGCGTTACGGGCATTTTGACCTGATTTTTGAAGTCAATGTATGTCAGGATGAGGAAAAACAATGTCATAAAACCTTGCAATACAATATATATGTCAGAATATGGGAAGTTTTTTTGATAAAATTACAGCGTTATGACAAATAATTCCCTGCAGCAGTGCCATAATAATTATACCTGCGGAAGCGGGATATCTTTGGACAGATCAAGGGAGAACGATATGTATAATTCCGAACTTTTTACACGTAAAGCCAACACTGTGATAAATAAAGCATATTATCATGCCGGAAAGCTTGGGCACACCTATGTAGGGAGTGAGCATCTGCTTCTTGCTCTTGCATCCGAAGGAGGAAGCACATCTGCCAGCATACTGAAATCCTGCGGAGTTACCGAGGAGAAGGTGCTTAACAGGATAGTTAAGCTGATAGGGAGGGGAGAGCCTTCGGTAGTCAGTGAAGAATCAGTCACTCCTGCTGTTACCAGGATAATCTCAGCAGCATGCAAATACGCCTCTGCCACACCCGAAAAGCCTGCGGGAACAGAGCATCTGCTCGCCGCTCTCATGAGAGAGGATGGCTGCACTGCTATAAGTATAGTTAACGACGCAGGAGGCAGTGTGGGAGGAATACTCGGGACCTGCAAAAGTCTCGGTTCACTGGATGTGAAATACTATCCGCCTATTACAAAGGCACCCACTCTTCTGAAATACGGGAAGGATCTTACTCAGATGGCGGCAGAGGGAAAGTGTGACCCTGTATTCTGCCGTACAGATGAGATCAACAGAGTAATACGCATACTCTCACGGAGGACGAAAAACAATCCCTGCCTTGTGGGAGAAGCGGGAGTAGGAAAAACAGCTGTTGCGGAGGGCGTTGCACAGGCGATGGCTGCGGGAGATGTCCCCGACACATTGAAAAACAAGCATATTTTCGCATTAAGTCTGACGTCCATGCTTGCAGGAGCAAAATACAGAGGTGATTTCGAGGAGCGTATCAAGCAGTGCATAGAGGAGGTCACGGATAACGGGAACATTATACTATTTATAGATGAGCTTCATACGATCGTGGGAGCAGGAGCAGCTGAGGGAGCTATAGATGCTGCAAATATTCTTAAGCCTCAGCTTGCAAGAGGTGAGCTAAGGATAATCGGTGCTACGACCTTTGAGGAATACGGCAAGTTTATCGGCAAGGATACGGCTCTGGAGCGGAGATTCCAACAGGTGACAGTCAATGAACCCTCAGTTGAGGACGCAGTACGGATACTGAAGGGATTGTGTCCCTGTTATGAGGATTATCACAAGGTGCGTATTTCCGAGGAGGCACTTAAAGCAGCCGTTGAGCTGTCATCGAGGTATATAGGTGACAGATATCTTCCCGATAAAGCCATTGATCTGCTGGATGAAGCTGCCTCGAAGGTGCATATCAGGTCAGCAAAAAAGGATACTCGTCTGAATGACCTGGCGGGAGAGCTTACAAGGATGATAGACCGTCAGATAAGCGGCTTGGAAAACACATCGGCAGGAACCAAAAAACGGCATTCTCTCAGCGAGTCACTGTCATCGTCGGAGAGTGATCGGTCAATGCCGGTAGTTCGGGCTGAGGATATCGCCGAGGTGCTTGCATCATCCACGGGCATCCCGGTGCAGCGTCTGACAGCGGATGAGAGCCAGCGGCTGATGAAGCTTGAAAGCGAGCTTCACAGGCGGGTGATAGGTCAGAATGAAGCGGTGAATGCAGTTGCGGCAGCGGTAAGACGGGGCAGAGCGGGGCTGCGAGACCCCAGGAGACCTGTTGGTTCCTTCATATTTACGGGACCTTCGGGAGTGGGAAAGACCGAGCTTGCCAAGGCTCTTGCAGAGAGTATGTTTGATGATGAAAATGCTGTTATCCGTTTTGATATGTCAGAATACATGGAGAAGCATAGTGTATCGAGACTGATCGGCTCACCTCCGGGTTATGTGGGCTTTGACGAGGGAGGTCAGCTTACAGATCAGGTCAGACGGCATCCCTATTCGGTGGTGCTGTTTGATGAGATCGAGAAAGCACATCCGGATGTGGCGAACATCCTGCTTCAGATAATGGAGGATGGCATCGTTACGGACAGCAAGGGAAGAAAGGTGAGCTTTGCAAGTACAATAGTGATCCTCACATCCAATATAGGTTCGGAAAAAAGGGAGGGCTGCAGTGACCTTGGCTTCGCAGGAAATGATGATATTGCACGGCGGAATGAGCTGGAGAGGAAGGATACGCTCCGGGAGCTGAAAAGACAGTTCCGTCCTGAGCTTATCAATAGGGTAGATGAGGTTATCGTATTCCGGAAGCTTGAAGGAGAAGATATGCCCCTGCTCACAAGGAAGATGCTTGAAACCCTTCGGGTCAGAGCAGAAAAAATGGAGATATCGGTGGAGTTCTCTGACGAGGCGGTTGCAAAGCTGACGGCAGAGGGCTTTGACAACAGCAATGACAGGGGAGCACGGAGGCTGCGGCATATAATCACAGAAAAGGTTGAAAATCCACTCAGCGAGAAGATAATAGCAGGTGAGATAGGTGCAGGAGATCACGCTGAGCTTATTGCAGACAGCAGCGGCTACAGCATAAAGATCACAGCAAAGGTGTGACACCGGAGCGGAGAAGCATTGTTTCTCCGCTCGTTATCCATAATATTCGGAATGAAAAAAATGTAAAAAAACAGTTGACTATACCTTTTCAGTGTGATATAATGAGGAAAACTGAATTCTGAGAGGGTATTGATATGGCAGATAAAAAAGCTAACCTGACCGACGGTCTTGTCACGGAAAAGATCGTCAAGATACATATGGCTGTTATCGCAGGAGTATGCTTTGCATTCGGCGGACTTAACCTTGCAACAGGAGCAGCACTATTAGGAATTATTATTATCATAATGGGAATCGCAGTTCCTGTTGTAGTAATGTGCATGAAGAACAAATCCCTTGTTTTAAGGGGAACAGTGCTTTCCCAGGCACAGCTTTTGGTAATAGTTCTTGCTTCCTCCGTAAAGCATGAGCTGCATACAATGTTTCCGCTGATGCTTGCGTCCATCACAATGTCAGCTATATACTTTGATAAGAGGAATATCAAGATACATTGGGTGATCATGGATATTGCCTGCGTGCTCGCAATAGTATTCAAGGACTTTTTCTGTCAGGGCATGGACATGGTCGGAGTAATAAAGTCGGTGCTGGGTGTCAACATTGGTGCTGTACTGCTGATGTACCTTATTAACTGTGCACTCCGATTAATTGAAGAGGCACAAAACGCCAAGGAGGAGACAACGAGACTCCTTGACCGAGTTAATTCTCAGATGGATGACACTAGCAGACTTATGAAGCAGCAGAATACGGTAGTAATGCAGATCGCCGATACTTCCGAAAAGCTCAGTGACTATGTAAGCAAAATGGAGAATGTGGCGGATTCCCTTAACCAGGCATCTGAGGAGCAGTCAAGCACTGTGAGCAACATTGCTCAGAATATTTCGGAAATAACCGAGGAGATGAAGAGGAGTCTCCAAGAATCCGAAAAGGCATCCGATATTGCAAAATCAAGCTCCGATCTTCTTGTTGAAAGCAATAAGGAAGTGATGAGGATGGTCGACGCTATGGGCAACATTACCGATTCCTCCCGTCAGATCGAGAGTATCATTAAAACTATCGAGGATATTGCGTTCCAGACTAACATACTTGCACTTAATGCAGCGGTTGAGGCTGCCAGAGCGGGTGCAGCCGGAAAGGGATTTGCTGTAGTTGCAGATGAGGTTCGTAATCTTGCAACTAAGTCGGCACAGGCGGCCAATAACACTTCTGTACTTATCAAATCAGCTATTGATGCGGTTGATAATGGTACAGTGCTTGCCAAGGAAATTGCAGGAAAGATGGATAATGTAATTGTGCTTTCAAAG
Source organism: Huintestinicola sp. (assembly GCA_051882495.1). GTDB lineage: Bacteria > Bacillota > Clostridia > Oscillospirales > Ruminococcaceae > Huintestinicola. Next base: position 22,819 of record JBJERX010000005.1, read on the forward strand.
GAAAGCTCCGATCAGGCAAAGCTTATTGCTGATATAACAGAAAATCAAGCAGATTCCATTAATTCGGTTAAGGAGAAGATGGTGAAGATATCCAGCGTGGTTGCACAGAATGCTGAGTTATCAGTAAATAGTGCTGATATTGCCCGTGCTGTATCTGAGGAAGTAAAGATACTTACAGAAACCACGAGAGTGCTTAAGTGATAATAATTCAAATAGAAGGAACTGTAAAATAACAGCCTACAAAAAGCCGGGATTTCCTGATCCGGAAGCCGGGAGATTTGGCAGGTACCACGTAAAAAATGACAAAAGAGCCGTACAAACGCTGTACGGCTCTTTGAAATTTATGCGGTCATTGTTATGAAAGTGCAGCCTTTATCTGTTCATCTGTTATTCCATAGGCTTTGAGCTTGGAAATAATATCGTTTCTTTCTTCTGCCTTAGCATTTTTTATAGCAGACGCTTCATCGTGCAAAGCCTTTTCACGCAAACGAGCAATCTCTCGGATTTTTGTGTCCTCGGACATATCATAGATAACATTTACCGCTTTCTGCATAATAGGAACATTTGTCTGACTGATCATCTCTAATTCCTCCTCGCTATCGGCATTTATGAATTGAAGCCATAATTTACGCCTGTTTTCGGTGAAAAGCTTCTTGAATATAATGTCCAGCTTTGCGGACACACCATCTCTTGCCATATGTCCTTCTCCTCTTGTTATTATTATCATTATACCACACTATATTTATATTTTCAAGAGGTCATATATAAAAAGAACTGATTTATCATATGGAAAAATCATAAAATATTTCGGAGCACTCTATTACCTACAGAGCGCTCCGATATTTAATCTATATTGAAATAAGCAAATAACATCATTTCCTCGCCGTTTGCCATTCTGAAGCTTTTCCCTATGCGGTACTCCCCGTAGTCCAGCTCGCCGTAATAGCCGCTCCAATCCTCGATAAGCTCACGTTCACTGTCGTTTGGAATGATAATGGCTTCATCAGTCCAGCAATGCTCGTTCAGATAGTATTCGACGCAGTATTTTGGCTCAGACCAACTATATCCCTCTCTCTTCTGAATGATATAATAGCTGCCTGTGGTAAGCTCTCTTTCACAGGTGCAGGAAAGCTTTAGCTTAACGCTGTCATTTCCTGCGGCTTCTGCTGTGAAGGACAGTCCCCATTCCTCGGGAGCTTTTCTCTCCTGCGGGATAAGTGCCTTTTCAAAAGGATCAAAATATTCCACATTTCCGTTGATGCTTCGTGCAAGCCTTATCATGGGCAGCTTGCCTTCATCAGTGCCGCTGTTTACCATGTAAACAAAGTCACGCTTGTTTATCATAGCAAGGCTTGAGGATATGGCATCGGGATGCTCTGCGGGGTCTATAGGCTTTGTAACGGCAGCCTCATAAAGCGACCCTGATGTACCTGAAATGCTGAGCTTGGAATTGATAACATCAAGATAATAGCTTCGCCCGTTAAATGCTCCGCCCCGCTTTTCCTTGCCTTTTGTTTCAAAGCTGAAATAAATAGGCTTGTCGGTAAGCGTTGTCCATGAACTGCCGATAGAAGCTCCGCCGTACCGATTTTCCTCAATGGCAATTCCCGAATTTACAAGCTCCATAGATGCAAGGAAATCAACTGCAAGCAGAAGCTCCCTGTTCTCAAAATTATAAAGATAAAGTCCTCCCGTACCATCGGTAAACAAGCACTTTCTGCTGTCGGAATAAAGCACATCGGGAGATGCAGAGCTAATGTCAACTGTGCGCTGATGTTCTTCTGTAAGCGGGATAAGCTCTATTGTGTCTGTCCAGTCGTTATATTCATCGTCCTCGGGCGGTTCGTATATTACACCGCTTATCATAAAGAAATCAACGATCCTCTCACAGCTTTCATCAAATATGGGTACATCTGTGCATTCATTGTAGAATTTGTAGTTATAAACATTTGCACCGAATTGAGGATAAAACTCCTTATACAGCCTTTCAAGCTCTTCTTCATCGGTTATTTCAATGCGGTAATGCTCATAATTCTCCGTTATTTCGGGTGGCTGATACAGGTTCATGTATCCGATACTGCCGTTTTTGCCCATAGCG
>JBJERX010000006.1:0-5848 GCA_051882495.1 Huintestinicola sp.
GGCAAGTGTGAGTAAAATGAAAAGTGGGTCACTTTAACGACGGGTGGGGGAGCCACATCGTTCAAATCCGAACTCTGAAAAGGGTTCGGATTTTTTCGTATTTTATCCGGGGAAGACTGTGTTTGGGGTGGTGGTCAGAAATTAATATGAATCTATGGCGATAAATCCTTTCTAAAACATTACAGTTTGACTTTCGCTCCGAAAACATATATAATATAAATATTGCAAAAGTCAAAAGAGGTATTGATATGAAAAAAATATTTGTGATAGATGATGATATATACATAGGCGACCTTCTCGAAGATGCTCTTACAGGAGCGGGATATTCCGTGAAAAGAGCATATTCGGGAACGGAAGCTCAGCTCTTGCTGTCAAATGAGAAGCCCGATCTTATACTTCTTGATCTTATGCTTCCGGGGCTGTCAGGGGAAGAACTTCTTCCAAATATCAAGGATATCCCCGTTATAGTTGTAAGTGCAAAGGCTGATACTGCCGATAAGGTCGGACTTCTTCTCGGCGGTGCTGTTGATTATGTGACCAAGCCCTTTGACCTTGAAGAGTTGCTCGCAAGAATAACCGTTCAGCTTCGCAGGAATGATAACAGTGCTGCGACAAATGTTATTCAATTTGATGATATTACATTATATAATGACACATATACCGTAAAGATTGCAGATAATGAGATACACCTTACTCGAACAGAATGCGCGATACTCAAGCTGCTTATGCAGAATCCGAAAAATCCCGTCAGCAGAAGCACAATACTTGACCGTATCAGCCTTGATACGCCAGACTGCACCGAACGTTCCCTCAAACAGCATATAAGCAATATCCGTCATAAATTGCAGGCAGTAAATGGCAAGGATTATATTGAAGCGGTTTATGGTATCGGGTTCAAGATGAAATCCTGACCAAATCTTGACTTTTCCTTTGCCGCTTTCTTGACTGTTGTGTGTTATTATGTTTTCAGAAAGGAAGGATGTTCATATGGAATATGTTCTGAAAACAAATGAACTGAAAAAGGAATACCGCAAATTTACTGCACTGAACGGTGTTTCTATGAATGTGCCGAAAGGTGCTATCTACGGCTTTGTAGGCAAAAACGGTGCAGGCAAAACAACGCTTATCCGTCTGATATGCGGTCTGCAATCACCAACGGGCGGTGATTTTGAGCTTTACGGTATCAAGAATACGGACAAGAATATCTCCCGTTCACGCAGAAGAATGGGTGCGGTAGTTGAAACTCCATCAATTTATCTTGACATGACTGCACAGGATAATTTAAGACAGCAGTATCGTATCCTCGGAATGCCCTCCTTTGACGGGATAGACGAGCTTTTGAAATTAGTGGGACTTGAAAACACGGGAAAGAAAAAGGCAAAGAATTTCTCCCTCGGTATGCGTCAGCGCCTTGGAATTGCCGTGGCACTTTGCGGAAATCCCGATTTTCTTGTGCTTGACGAGCCTATTAACGGACTTGACCCACAGGGCATTATCGAGATACGAGAGCTTATTTTAAAGCTTAACCGTGAACGGCAGATAACTGTGCTTATATCCAGCCACATTCTTGACGAGCTTGCAAGGCTTGCAACTCATTATGGTTTCATCGACAGCGGAAAAATAGTCCGTGAAATGAGTGCCGAGGAGCTTGAAGCTGCCTGTCGTAAATGCGTCAGAGTTTCCGTGACTGATACAAAGCCCCTTGCTACTGTGCTTGACGAAATGGGTATGGAATACAAGATAATTGACAGTAAAACGGCGGATATTTACGGAAAACCGAATATCACAAGGCTGACAATGGTGCTTTCCGAAAAAGGGTGCGAACTGCTTTCAATGCAGGAGCAGGACGAAAGTCTGGAGAGCTTCTATATCTCTCTTGTGGGAGGTGGAAGCAATGTGTAAGCTTTTCTTGGCAAATATGAACAGGCTTTTTAAAAGCAAAAGCTTTATTATTACTGCTTCTGCAATGCTTGTTCTGACGATATTTTCAATACTGATTGATTGTAATTCCAATTATAAGCTTGAACTTGGCAAGACATTTGACGAGTTATACTTTCGTATGCTGCCTTATTTCAGCATATACATCGCATTTTTTGCATCAATGTTTATTGGCACGGAATACAGCGACTTTACTATTCGCAACAAGATAGTTGTTGGTCACAGCAGGGCCGAGGTTTTTATTGCAAATCTTCTGACCTGCATTGCGGCTTCGGTGATATTCTTTATTATATGGGCGGTATCGGGCTGCGTAGGCATCCCGTATTTCGGCATAGATAATATTGATCTGAACATCTGCCTGCCAAAGCTTCTGGTAGGTTTTTTCACCGTTATTGCAGTTACAGCTGTTTTCGGAACAATAGCACAGCTTATCACTTCCAAAGCAACAGGTGCGGTAGTAGCTATTTTTGCAGCCCTGGCACTTTTGCTGGCAGGAAGTTATTTCTACAATTCTTTGTTGGAACCGGAAACCTCTGTAAGCTATGTAAGGATATCCGAAGAGGGTGGTATTGAGTACGGTGATGAGGAGCCTAATCCTGCGTATGTCGGTGGAAAAATGAGAGATGTATATGAAGTGATGCTCCGTTTGCTTCCTACGGGTCAGCAGATACTTATTGCAGATGAACCTCTTGAAAAGCCTGCATTTATGATAGTATGCTCGGTAGTAGTTGCTGTAATTGCAACTTCTGGCGGATATCTGGGATTCAGAAGAAAAGACTTGAGGTGAGCAGAATGACAAAATTGATTATTGCAAATCTTGAAAGACTCAGGAAAAATATTCTTTTTATTTTCTGCATTGCTGCATTGTTTGTTTTTGGTATAATATCAATAATTATGGTGAAGCAGGATAATATTAACCTTTTGCATCAGGATAGAGCTGACAAGGCGTTCGGCGGATATGTAATGCCTGTGTGTATCCTTCTTGCTTTTGTCTGCTCAACATTCTACGGTGAGGAGTATGACGGCACAATAAGAAATAAGCTGAACGTGGGTAATACAAGATTTCAGGTATATACATCGCAATATATATCCTGCTTTTTTGCAGGAGTAGCCATGTGCTTATCTTTTCTTATCCCGACGGTTTTGTTGGGAGAAATGATGCTCGGGGGCTTTTATACAAAAGCATCATATCTGTTTTCTTATTTTATAAGCAGCATAGCACTTACGGCAGCTTGTGCTTCTATATATTGTCTGACGATAACGATTGCTGCAAAGAAAAGTACAGGAATGGCTCTTACAATATTTATTATGCTTATTGTAATGTGGATAGGCAGGCAATTACAAATTTCTCTTTTTGAAATTCCGGATAAAACATTTCACCCTGTTATGGAAAATGGCGAGCTTACTTCTGCGTATATTGATAATCCTCTTTATCCAACAGGCGTTAAAAGAACGATTCTGAAATATGTTTATGATATTTTGCCGTCCACTCAAAGTTGGCAGATAACATATTTTTCACAAAATTCCGTACCCATTGAACACTCATTGAAGTTAGCATTATTCTCGGTCATTGTTGCAGCCGCAGCATTTCTGGTGGGAATAAAGGTATTTAAACAAAAAGATCTGAAATAAAGGATAGATTAATATGGTTTACAGTCTGCTCGGTATCATAATCATCGCTTTGTGCGTGAAAATACATCTTATGAAAAAATCCGCACGGGAAATATCAAAGGAATTTGCCGACAGACTGCAAATCGATACAAATACGCTGATAGGCATTTCAAGCAATGACAAGGATATGCGTGAGCTTGCCGACAGCATAAACAGGCAACTGGTTATTTTAAGGCGTGAACACCTGCGATATACTCAGGGCGATGCGGAGCTGAAAACTGCGGTAACAAACATCTCCCACGACCTGCGCACTCCTTTGACGGCAATATGCGGTTATCTTGACCTTATGAAAAATGAGGACAAGTCCGAAAAGCTTTCAAAATATCTTGACATTATCGGGGACAGGGCGGAGGCTATGAAGCAGCTTACCGAGGAGCTTTTCAAGTATTCTGTGGTAATGTCCGAAAACGGCGAAGCTGTAAAGGAGGCTGTTTCGGTGAACAATGTTCTTGAGGACTGCATTATGGGGTATTATGCGGCTTTATGCGAAAAAGGCATAGAGCCGTCTGTCCGTATCACCGAAAAGAAGATAGTAAGGGAGATAAGCCGTGCCGATCTTTCAAGAGTATTTTCAAACCTTATGGGAAATGCGCTGAAATACAGCGACGGCGATCTGAACATTACCCTTGACGATGATGGAGTTATCACGTTTTCAAATACGGCGACCGCTCTCGACGGGGTAGATGTAGGCAGACTTTTTGACCGATTTTTTACCGTAGAAGCTGCAAGAAGCTCCACAGGGCTGGGACTTTCGATCGCCCGAAGCCTTGTTGAGAGAATGAAAGGTTCAATTTCTGCCGAGTATTCTGATGGTGTGCTTCGCATACAAATTTGTCTGCCTGAGAAGAATAAATAAGGGGGTGCAGGGGGAAAGCCTGCCCCTCGGAGAGCGCCGGTACTTATGATATTGCTTGGAAAATGTCCTTGGGCATTTGGAAAGCAATGTCATAAGTACTATGGCGTTAGTTGTGGCGCAGCCACGACTAATTCGGCGGCGAAGCCGCCTTCGTCACTTTGCGACAGCAAAGCGTATAGCTCCCGACAGGGAGCAAAAAAGCAGCCCCCGATACCGCATGCAAAATGTGGTGTCGGGGGCTGCTGTCGTTATCTGCGCCACTTGCGTTCAGGCTCGGATTTGCCGCAATTGTCGGAGGTGGCAGGGAAATTGAACATCCACTCGTCATATTCCTCTTTAGTAATAGTACCGTTCCGCAGCTCTATCCTGCGAAGCTGCCACTCCAGAAGGAACTCCTCAAGCAGATGATTGTGAAACTGTATAGCAGGGTGCGTCTGCTCTTTGAACGTATCATCGGCAACAGAAACGATAGAAAAGTTGTTGGTGTGTCGCTTGTCTGCTTCCATTTCAAGGTTGAAAAGCAGATGCAGGAAAGAAGTAGTATCTTCAAGGGTGGGTTCACGGAGCGAGTCTATGGTGACGTCCAGAATGTCTGCTATTTTGGCAAGCATATCCAGCTTGGGCGTTCTCGTGCCGCTTTCATACTGTGCCACACGGACATCGGCGGTGTTTTCATCGAAGCCTATCCTCAGACCTAACTCCTTTTGGGTAAGCCCACGCATTTTACGGGCATACTTGATTCTTTCGCCTACATTCATAGCAGTCCCTCCATAAACTTTTTTATAAATAGATTATATCACGAAAAACAATAATAGTCAATAAGTTAAACAAAAAAGTTTGAGAAATTTTCAAAAACCTATTGACAAAAGTACCGGATAGGTGTATAATAACATAGACTAAACAATAATGTTATAGTTATAAACAATGTAAAGTTAGATTTGGAGGTGTAAAGATGAAAATCAAAAGAGCATCATTATGTCAGGGCAAGGGGAGCTTGTCCCACAATTTGCGGCTGTTTACGGCGAATAATGTCGATAAGACCCGCACTAAGGACAATATCGTGTTCGTGAACATCTCCCAGCAGGAGATGTACGAAAAGCTGTTCAGCGGTGCTGTCAGCGAGTATAACGCCAGACAGCAGCGAAATGACCGCAAAATTACCCTACTATGAGCATCAGTTCGGCAGGGGATATTCCCCGAATGTGGTTACATCTGCGGATAAGCGCAGGAGCTTTTACGAGGACGTTGTGCAGATCGGTGATATGAATGACACAGGCGTTGGCACTGTCGATGCTGAAACGGCAAAGGCTGTGCTGACCGAGTATATAAACGGCTTTGAACAGCGAAATCCGAATTTCAAGGTGTTCTGTGCTGTGCTTCATA
>JBJERX010000007.1:0-24124 GCA_051882495.1 Huintestinicola sp.
TATTATAGCACATCTTTTTGATTTATACAAGATTTAGTTTTAACAAAGTATTAGTGCGAAAATTTTTTGACAGCGTTGGTTGGGACACTCGACAAATTCCACAATGAAAAAAGCCTGTGATGTCCTAAATCAAGATTTATGAGGTATGGCTATGAATGGAATACTTGAAAAAATAAGAGATGAATTTATTGAACAAGCAAAACAGTCTGAAATCGTTTTGGGTGCGTGGAATTTCGGCTCTGAAACACATGGTTTATCAGATGAATATTCCGATGTTGACATTGTTTTGTTGATCAATGCAAAATCATTTGCAAATATTTCGGATATAACAGAAAAATGGCTTAAGAATATCTGCAATGAAATTCTGCTATGTTATCCCGAAGGCTTTAATGGAGAAGCAATTATCAATAATGGTTATTTGATCTCGTTCGACAGCAAAGTTTTTCAGTTTGATGTTTTCATGCTTAATTCGGAAAAATTGAATGACTATATTTGCAGACTGCATTATTCGGGATTGACCGAGAAGGATATCATTTTTGATAAATCAGGTGCTGTCAAAGAGTTGGCTGACTTAAACCTAAAAGGTGATTTTTGGAATGACGATATATCCGGACTTCAAAACACATATTGGTATCATGCATATATGACTAAAAAATATCTTATCAGAAAAGATTTTTTCAAGCTATATAATGTTTTACACACAATGTATGAAACCTATGCGTCAATGCTGCTTACAGGGTTTGATAAGATCACATGGGGCGGTACTGCAAATAAGCTGCACTTTATTCCCGATGACAAGCAAAAACATCTAAAGCGTTATTACTGTTCGGAAGAATTTGACATGATCAGAGATAATCTTTTCTACTGTATGAAAAAATTTGATGAAGATACTCAAGAAGTGTGTTCAAATAAACAAATTAGATATTCATCGGATTTAGCACATGCAATTATAAATTATATTTTTGAATAAATCAGAAGAAAAAGGAAATCAGTATGATTATAACAACAAAGCAATTTCAAATATTAACGGATATTGATCTTGTATGGGATTTTTTCACAGATACATATGATAGATATAATGGAGGCGGCATCGCAGCTCCGTTTTACGAATATGCAGTTTCGTCTTCCTGGATGGAAACATCTTATCAGCATCTGAACCGTTTCTGGTTTGATGGTGATAAGGTAGTGGGCTTTGTATTTAATGAATACTCTGTAACGGACATTTACTTCAAGGTTCGTCCCGGATATGAATTTCTTAGGAAAGAAATGGTAGATTATGTAATAGACCATATGCCCAATTTTGATAATAAACAGCAGTTTGTTCTTTTCAACGGGCAGGAATTTCTTATGGAAGAGGCGAAAAAAAGAGGCTTTGAGCAGATATATGATCATGCGGACAGCCAATTTGATTTTGAAAAGGAACTGAATTATCTCCTGCCAAAGGGTTTTCATTTTGTTGACCCTTCAAACACAGACCCCGTAAAGCTTGCAAGATGCTGCTGGTATGGATTTAACCACCACGAGGATAAGGGACAATTTGTAAACTGGCATTTACAGGATAACTCCTTTAACTGGACTCCTCAAAAAGCATATAAGGGCGTTGTGGCTTCTGTCATTGCGCCGTCCCCTCATTCAACTCATCAGTATGACGTTATTATTGCGGACGAGGAAGACGAATACGCCTGCTTTTCAGGAATGTGGTGGGTACCCGAAAACAAGCTTGCATATATGGAACCCCTTTGTACTATCCCAAAGTATCGTAAAATGGGGCTTGCTTCTGCAGCTCTCTCTAAACATTATCATACTTTGAAACCGCTTGGAGCTACACATATGACAGGAGGCGGTGATCCTTTTTACGAAAAGCTTGGTTTTGGCAAAGGAATTCATTGGTATTTTTGGAAAAGAAAGTAGAAGCATTTTTTCCGTACAAAACGGTGACATTTTTTGAATCATCCTGCCGCAAAATCATACTGTGCAGATGAAAAATAACAGATGTACTCCGGAAAAATATCGCAATGAATATGAAAAGGTCGGACTTGACATAAGGCATTTTTCGAACACAGACGATTTTGTAAGAGATTATCTTAAATAGTTGTTAGTTTACTCAATGAAATACCGTATTGTCTTTCATTGGTTGTTTTTTTCAAATAGATATGGTATAATGAAGTCAACATCAGGTCGGGTGCTGCAGCACGATAAATCGGAAATTGTGGAGGTGCTTTTAATGGATAATGAACTTGTTGTCAGATTGGCAAACGAAAGAGTAACAAACAGCATTATTGCTATGAACAACAAAACCGAAAGCTTCGGTCTTTCATTAACACCCGAGGATGTAAAAATAATTCTTTCAGCAAGAAAAGACACTTTTATTGAAGAAAGCAGAATTGAACTGGGCAAAAGCATCATACCCGCAATAATAGATACATTCTGCGATTCACCTTATATTAGGCAGGAGGATTACAGAGATTCCATAATCCGTTTGCAGGAAATATTCTTTCACTTTTAAAATGAAACTGATGATGAATTATCTGACGATGAGCTTCTTACACTTATGCGGGAACAATTTGACGAGACCTGTTTCGGTGATTTTGAATTGCTGGAAGGCACTGTCCTTGAACTGTTTGCAGAAGCTGTACGCAGAGGTTACAGAGGATATATAGCATCACAGGGAAAAGACGAAAAAATCGTTTCCTATTGGGATAGCGAAGCTTTTTATGAGGCATTTCAGGAACTCTTGGAGGAATAAACTATGGATCGCTGTTATTCAATCGAAGAGCTTTTCCCCATAGTATCAAAACTTTCAGAGCAGTTCACGCATAATGACAGCACTTCCATTACATTTGATACAGCAGGATCATTGTTGGATGCCGTTGTTTACTGCATAAACTATCTGAAAACTGATAACAAACCTGTACCAAATGATTTGTCCGCCGAACAGGCTTACGAACTTGGATATAGGCTCATTCTTGATCGTGCAAAGCAACTTATCGAAACATACAATAAACTGTCCGGATCATTTGATGATTATGGAGTAAAATGTTTGCGAAGCACATTTGAGATTCAATTTAGGGACTTCTTTCTGCATTATGATCCTAAATTTAAACCTCACTATATTCCGTTGCTTTTTGATTATCCGATACTTTTCGATATAAGCGATCTTCAAGGCATAGAAGCGTTTGAGAAATATTTCAGATGTATATGTTTTGAACAAGCCGAACTGGCAAAGGTTGGGTATGATAAGGTTGTTGAAAAACTCCGTGAGTACCACAGAGATTATCCGAATCTGTACGAAAATACTTATTGGATAGTGTTTCGCCACAACTATTCATTTGAGTAATGTAAATTTCGGGTTTTATAGTGCATTATAAACTATCAAGCTCCAAAATCAAAGCTAACGTTCGTTTTCTAAAATCATTATACCATACTTGTTATCTCTTGTCAAGAAAAATCACCGAATGATCCTGCGTTTTTCAAAAGAAACAGCCCCGGCAAATATGCCGAAGCTGTGAAGATCAATTGACCTGCCTCTTTCCGAATACACGATATGCCGATACCCCAAATATTACCGCCGCAACTACAGCAAATACAGGCGTAAAAATGTACGGACGAATTACCAAACCTAACAGTTCAAATTGGATATTGTCAATAATGCACCAGAATGCCATCATATTTGAAGGCAGCAGGCAGAATAGCTTATACAGCCATACAATATCTTCGGAAACATTCATCATCAGGGGCGCAATAATTATAACGGACATAATAACAATTGTTCCCGAGGGAGTTTTTATAGCTGCGGACAGCAGAGCCGTAAGTGCCGCAGTCATAATGCTCGCCGCCAAAATGCATACGGAATAGATGACCGCAAATTGTCCCATATTCATCGGATAAGGTATCAGTGGATTCAAAAGCTGAATAGCGGCGTTTGCTCCTTCCGCACCCCATACCGCCGCACATTCGGCAAATGTCAGCACCGTAAGCATTACTGATAACCCTGCAGACAATGTAAACATCACAAACAGCTTTGCCCCAATAAGCAGGCTTTTTCCGTGCTTTGATGATAAGATAAGGCTGTCAGCTCCGCTTGTGTATTCACCGGAAAAAAGCGGTGCGAAAATTATTGCGGCAGCAGCAGCGATAATAATTCCGGTGGTGTACATTATTGTAAAAAACCTGTCATATCCCCAGTAAAAGTCATACACTATGGGTTCTTTTATCCGCTCGTCTGCGGCAAGCAGCGACTGCTTTGCCGCATCGCTCATATTGGTCTGCATTATGGACTGCTCCTGCTTCTGGCGGCGCATTTCATAAAATCTGCACGCTTGATCGCTTGTCATATTTCCGAAGCTTTGTGTGTCAAAACGCTCCGACTGAGTATTATATACTCTGCAGACTATGGAATATATTTCGCTGTATTTTCTTGCGTATTTTTCATATTACTCGCTGTCGGTATACTTTTCGGCGGAATTCAGTTCAAGCTTTGAATACGCCTCGGCTGCCTCCATTATAAGATCGGCGTCGATAGTCCGTCCCGACAGCCCTCTTGCGTATTCACGGTCAATCTTCATATCGTCATACCGTGACATTACAGGCTCGCCGTTACTGTCGTAAACGCTGCCAATTATTGTGCCGAACACGCTGACTAATGATAATACGGCGGCAAGTATCAGCGTTATTACCGCACCCTTGCGTTTAAAGATCTTTTTGTATTCAAATGAAACTAAGTTCCAAAATATGTTCATTTTTCCTCAGTCCTTTCCTCTCCGCTGAAATATTAAAGATAGAGATCTTCAAGTGTCGCTTCGGTATTAACAGCATTTGCACAAGGCTTTTCATCGCATACAAGCCGCAGGAATACGCCATCGGAAGCATTTCTTGTGTTGATAACGGGGCATTTTTCGGTAAGTATATCGGCAATGTCCTGCGGCACGGTGCACTCCCATACCTTGCCCTTTATAACCCCGATAATCTCATCAAGCGAGCCGCTGTGGATAAGCTGACCACTTTTCATTACGAGAATAGTGTCGGCAATATGCTCAATATCCGATACAATATGAGTGGAAAGCAGAATAATCCTGTCCGCACCCATTCGTGAAATAAGGTTGCGGAAACGCACTCTTTCCTTCGGGTCAAGACCTGCCGTCGGCTCGTCAAGGACAAGTATCTTCGGGTCGTTGAGCATTGCCTGTGCGATACCAAGCCGCTGCTTCATTCCTCCCGAAAAGGTCTTTATCTTCTTTTTTGCTTCATTTTTCAGAGATACCAGCTCCAGAAGCTCGGCTGTTTTTGCATGTGCTTTCGGCTTCGGCAGACCCTTCAAAGCAGCAATATACATCATAAAATCCTGCGCCGTAAATTCGGGATAATATCCGAAATTCTGCGGAAGATAACCTAAAACGTCACGGTATTCCTCCCGTGAAACGTCAATTCCGTCATAGGAAATGCTGCCCGAGGTTGGGGCAAGAACGCCGCACATCATTCGCAGAAGCGTGGTTTTTCCTGCACCGTTTGCGCCGAGAAGTCCGTAAACTCCCTTTGTAAGGTTAAGCGAAATGCGGTCGCAGGCGATCTTATTGCCGTAATTTTTTGTTACTCTGTCAAGTATTAGTTCCATAATAATTTGCTCCGTTCGTAATTTTTTTCATGTTTAAAATGATCGTTACAGCCCCGAAAATGCACAGCAGAATACAGGAATTATTGCAGATATTTTCGGGGATTTCCGCCTGTGAACCCTGCAAAAGTATTCCCGATACGCTGACAAAAAGTGCCGCCGCACCGCTGATATATCCGCCCTCCCGAACATTAAACCGGCTGAAAACCGCAAGTGATATTCCGTTTACCAAAAGAAACGGCGCAAGGATATATATTGCCGCCTTTGCTATGCCGACAGGCGTAAATAGTCCCGATATGACCGTCAGAGCGGCAATCACCGCAAAGCTTAGTGTGCCGAGGATAAGAGTCCTTGCACCGGTAAGCTGCGGCAGAGAAAACCTGCATGCCGTTTCAAGCTCGGTCATGCCGTATATATTTGAGCGTGATATTTCCGAAGCTGTGAGCATTGCAAGAAAGGGCGTGAGCGAGGATATTATCCACACAGCAGGCAGTCCGATATACGCAGGATTTTTCAGTGACATAAGGCATACCGTGAAAACCGCAGCGGCAACTATCAGCACCGAAGCGACCCACACACGCTTGCGGATATATTTTATCTGCGAAAGAACAAACTCCGAAAAGCTCAGTTCAGGGTAGGGCAGTGCATTCAGAAATTTTTCTTTTTGCTTTGGCTCGGGGGGCGAAAATGCTTCGTGCAGTTCCTTTTTTACATTCATTTCAATGCTCCTTTCAGCAGCTTTTTCATTTCGGCAAGAGCGGCTCTTTCAAACCGATATACCGCAAAACGGGAAATTCCCAGTGCCTCCGCTGCTTCATTGACCGACATATCCGCAATATACCGCATTTCAAGTATTTCCCGATGCTGCTCCGACAGCTTTTCAAGAGCCGTGCGGACGGCAATTTTTGTTTTGCTTTTGTTGGAAAAGTCCTCCTGCGGATAGTCGTCGGAAAGCTCCATGGTCTGCTTTTGACGAAACATATCCGTACAGAGATTTTTTGCAATCGTAAAGATATATGCGGCGTTGATTTCGGTATTCTGTGCAAAATACCGAAGGAAGGCTTCCTGGGTAATATCCTCGGCAGAAGCGGAATTTCTCAATCTGTAAAAGCAGTAGCGATATATTTTGTCATACAATTCTTCTATCTCACGTGACACCCCGAAAACCTCCTCTCATAATGTATAACGGATAGCTATGGTGAAATGTGCGGTTATTTTTGATAAATAAAAATATCCCGAAAGACAGCCTTCGGGATATTTATTGACTGCTCCGGTGCAGCGATTTAATATTCTTTCTTCTCCATAATATGCAGACTGATAAGATAAGAAACAACAAGCGTCACAAGACAGAGTCCTATAAGAAGCATCGTTACGGTATGATCATCAAGATTTGAAAGCGAAACAGAGGACTGAAGGTCATCGGGCAAATGTTTCATCAATAAAGCCCCGATCGCCCAAGCGCTGCCTCCGATAGCAATAATCGCAGTACGACTCTTTTCTGCGCCGAATTTCAGCTGTATCTGTATCATTACCGCCACTATCAGACCTAAAACGGGAATGAATGCAAGACTCTCTGACAGATCGGATAGGTCAAACACGCTTCCCTTTATTAAGATACAGCAGATAAATACTACAACAGAGATGCACCAGCCTATCAGTCCGCCCAGCGCACAAAAGACATATTTGCTCACAACGTATGTTTTTTTAGTAATAGGAAGAGTAAACAGGAAAGGATAGCCGTTGTCATACTCATCGTATGATATAGTCCCGACTGTAAGAATGGCACAGATCATGGTCAGATATCCAATAACAAAAGAGCCGTCGGTGGAAAATCCCATTATTGCACCGATACCTATCAGTACGACAAGTACACGGCTTCTCTGAAATAAAAGGCATAGATCCTTCTGCATTAATCCGCTCATATTATTTTCCTCCTGTGAGTATAAGTATAAGGTCATCTATCCCGCAGCTTTCAATTACGGTGCCGGGATAGTTTTCAAGATAAAATCTTTTCTGATCGGTAAGACAGCTATATCCGTAAGCTTCTTTTTTGTATCGGAGTATTGCCTCTTTATCCAGCTTCTGAAATGTCATTTCGTCCACCTTAATAACTCCGTAATCGGAAAGTATCACATCTGTATCCTCGTGAAGCAGTATTTTGCCCTCATGGATAAGGTAAATGTCATCACATAAGCCCTCCAAATCAGAAGCGATATGAGAGGTTATCAGAACGGAGCTGTCCTCTTGCTTTTCCAGGTAGCTTCGCAGGATATCGAGTATTTCATTTCTCGCTTCAACGTCCATTCCCGCAGTAGGTTCATCCATAATAAGGAGTTTAGCGTTGTGGCTCAGTGCCGTAAGCACCCGAAGCTTCGCTTTCATACCGGTAGAAAACTTGCCGATAGGTTTGTTTTCCGGCAAGCCGTATTTCCTGCACTCATCGGAAAATGACTGCCTGTCAAAATCATCGTACATTTTCTCAAGGATTTTTCCGCAGTCCTTGACGGTCAGATAACCGCTGAAGCCCGAATCGGAAAGTGCTGCTCCGATTTGCTGTTTATCCTCGGGTGACAGCTTTGAAGCGTCCTTTCCGAATACTGTAACACTGCCGCTGTCGGGTGCATAAGTCCCAGTATAGATTTTATGACCGTGCTTTTTCCAGCTCCGTTTTTTCCCACAAGCCCGGTGATACGTCCCTCGGGAATGTCAAATGTGACATTCAAGGAAAAATCTCCGAAGCTTTTCGTAAGGTTTTGTACAGATACCATATCTACTCTTCCAATAAAATATCAACGATCTGCCGAATCTCGTCGGCACTCATTCCCACAGCTTTAGCTTTTTCCAGAGCCTTGGCAAAATCCTCCTCAACTGCCTTTCGTCTTGCCTCAGCAGCAAGAGCACGGTTCGTTGGTGCCACATAAGTGCCTTTCCCGTGGACGGTCACAACAAAACCGTCTTCCTCCAGCTTGTCATAAGCCTTTTTCACAGTAAGAGCGCTTATTTTAAGCGTCCCCGACAGTGCTCTAACAGAGGGCAATGCCTCCATTTCATGCAATTTTCCGGAAATGATCTGACTTTTGATCTGATCGACCAGCTGTTCATATATCGGTACCATGGAGGCGTTATTTATTATGATCTCCATTTTTTTACCTCCTTTGCTGTAAACAGTATATCACAGTTTATAACTGTTGTCAAGTGTTATATGCTGTTTATTGTATTTTTTTTGAATGCTATATTTTTTGTAAAACATATTGACATTTTCAAAAAATAGTGTATAATACATATTAAGCGATATATATTATACACTATTTGAGAGGATGAAACAAATGGCTCCGAGAAATAAGTTTACAAGAGATGAAATGATCGAGGCGGCGGTACGTGTGGTTCGTGAGAAGGGGATCGATGCACTGACGGCAAAAGCATTGGCAGGCGAACTTGGCGTTTCTACACAGCCTGTATTTACATGTTTTCATACTATCGAGGAAGCAAAGAGCGAGGTGCGTGCTGCTGCAGAGCGTGTGTATGACAGGTATGTGCAGGAGGGACTTCGTATGAAGATACCATTTCTGGGCGTAGGCAAACAATATATTCATTTTGCAAAAGAAGAACCTCAGCTGTATCGGCTGCTGTTTCTGACGGCGAATGAGGAAGGATACAGCAGTGTTATGGATGCGCTGCATCATTCACAGGAGCTTGTCAGAGATTCTTTGCGGCAGATATATCATATTGACGGACATACTGCCGACCGCTATTTTCGTGATATGTGGCTTGTGGTCCACAGCCTTGCAACTCAGGCTGTAACAGGCGGATGTCCGTATTCCGAAGAGGAAATGGAGAATATACTGACGGGATTCAGTATAAGTCTTTTCAAGGCTATCAAGGAGATACCGGGATTTACGGATGATAGTTATGACAGAGATTCAATATTTCGTGAGCTGGTGGAGAAAGAATAAGGAGTTGTGAGGAGGATCTCAATGATAAAAATCGGAATATGTGTAAAGGGTGAAGAATTACTGGCTGCACTTCCTGCTGTGATCGAAGCAGGCTTTGAAACGGTTGAGATCTATTTTGACATGGGACTTAGAAACGTTGATCTCAAGCAATTATCTCAGCAAGCAAAGGAAATAGTCGGAGAAAGTAATATAGAATTTTCAAGTATAGGTATTTATGTTAATCCTCTGCAATATGAGGAACAGCGAAAAGAAGTCGAAGAATGTATCGACAATGCAAAGTATTTTGGTGCAGGGGTCGTTTCGACTTTTGCAGGAGCGATAGAAAATGCACCTGTATTTGCTTCAATACCCAAATTCAAAGAAGTATTCGGCGAGCTGACAAAAAGAGCTGAAGCAAACGGGGTTAAGATAGGGATAGAAAATGCACATATGAATGGTTTTTTGTATCGTGCAGCGTGTAATATCGGATTTTGCCCAAGTGCGTGGGAAATGATGTTTGATGCAGTTCCCGGCAGCGCTCTTGGACTTACATGGGAGCCTTCTCATCAGATAGAGCAGTTTATTGATGTCTATACCCAACTTGAAACATGGCTTCCCAGAATAGTACATATCCACGGAAAAGACGGAAAAGTGAACAGGCAGTTTGTCGCAAAGTATGGTGCATGGTTTGGGCAGCATTATTGCGATCACAAATTTCCGGGCTTGGGTGATTCGGATTGGGGAAAAATATTTGCAATTTTATCCGACGGGAATTATCAGGGTGACATTGCTGTTGAGGGATTTCATGATCCTGAGTTTAATGGAGAACGTGAAATGGAAGGTCAGCTCAATGCACTCTGTTATCTGAAAAAATGTCGTATGTAAGAACCTGTCCACATAGGCGTATACGCACGTCTTTTCGGCAAATTTTGCCGCAGACTGCGTTAAAAATGCTTGCCGGGCGCCAGCCCGCCTGCGCATTTTTGCCTTGTCTGCAACAA
Organism: Huintestinicola sp.; assembly: GCA_051882495.1. Classification (GTDB taxonomy): domain Bacteria; phylum Bacillota; class Clostridia; order Oscillospirales; family Ruminococcaceae; genus Huintestinicola. The sequence goes on from JBJERX010000007.1 coordinate 10,542, forward strand.
AATTGTGCTCGAAAATCCGCACTCATATCCTATGTGGACAGGTTCTAAAGTTTACCGCAAAAATATTTTCCTTCATTTCAACACCTGGAATTGGCTAAAATATATGAATAAAAGTTCAAAAAATAGGGTTAGATCACAGAGGAAATATCATATGAAAACGAAATATTTACAGAAGCTTATGATAATTGCAGTGCCTATTATGCTCAGCAATATCATATCACAGGTACAGATGATAATCGACAGGATTTTTCTTGGTCAGATGAACACGCTTTATATGAGTGCGCTTGGAAATGTTACTGCGCCTATGTGGACAACAATGTCCTTCTGCTTTACCATAGTAATGGGTGCGTCCATACTCATAAGCCAGAGCGTGGGAGCAGGCGATGACGAAAAGGTGGAAAGCTATGCTGCTTCAATGATAAAATGGAACAACATTCTTCCGATACTTCTTTTCTTCTTTTGGCTGTTCTGCGGAGAGTATGTACTTCATGCAATGGGAGTTGACCGGGACATTATGCCGATGTGTCTCGGATACATGAAATTTTTTGCTCCCACATTTCTTATCGTAGGCATAGAAAGCTCCTTCTCGGTAATAATGCAGACCTCCAACTACACAAAGCCTCTTGTGTTCTACGGAATAATCAGGGCAGGACTTAATATTCTGCTTGACTGGCTGCTTATTTTCGGAAGATGCGGATTGCCACGGCTTGGCATTGAAGGAGCGGCTATTGCCACGACTATTGCGGAATACGGCGGCTGTCTGTTTGCATTTATCGTTATAACAAATAAGCAGCTTAAAACAAAACCGTCGCCGAAAAGTATACTTACTGCTTCTGCAAAGCCGTTTATTTCATCGGTGGGGCTGGGAATAAACGCAGGACTTGAGGATCTTGCATGGAATCTGGGAAATCTCATTATCATAAGGATACTTAATTCCATAGATGTTAAGGCTGCGGGTATTTATTCCATTGTATTCAGCGTTGAGGTCCTGGCAGTCGTTGTGATCGGAGCAATTGGCAGCGGTACAATGACACTTTCGGGAGAAGCAAAGGGCAGCGGTGACATCAAGCAGTTTTCGGGCGTGTGTAAGATCGCATATTTGCTTTGTGCAGGGGTGGCAGTTCTTATACTTGCAATTTGCCTTATCTTCCCCGAAAATATCCTTTCACTTTTTACAAAGGACGAAGAGATAATAACAGGCTGCGGAATTTATCTTCTTCTTGTGTGCCTTAATCTTTTCGGAAAATCCGGAAATATCATTATCGGAAGCGGTATCAGAGGCAGCGGAAATACACGATGGATGTTCTTTACACAGATATTCGGCACATTTTTTGTAGTTGGCTGTGCGTGTCTGTTCGTGTATGCGCTGGGCTTTGGAATGACAGGAGTATTTCTTGCGGTAATTGCTGACGAAGCTGTCCGTGCGGTGATAAATCTTTTCAAGCTCAGAAAAATTCTGCACGATTGGGATAAAACAGGCGAAGTCATCGGATAAGTAATACTTAAGCCATGAAAATTGCAGTGGAAGCGATAGCGGAGGTGTAATTATGAGAACAGAAAATGAAATGTATGACCTTATCTTAGGCATTGCAAAAAGTGATGTCAGGATCAAAGCTGTTTATATGAACGGTTCAAGAACAAACGAAAAAATTCCAAAAGATATTTTTCAAGATTATGATATTGTTTATGTTGTGGAAGATACCAAAAGTTTTATAGAAGACAAAGACTGGATTAATCTTTTTGGGGAAATTCTTTATATGCAGTATCCTGATGAAAACCCATATTATCCAAGTGATAAGGAAAATTCGTATGGGTGGCTGATGCAATTTGCAGATGGAACCAGAGTTGACTTAACTGTACAGTCTATAAATTATGCGCTGGATCACATCCAAGATGATAAGCTTTGCAAGATTTTGTTGGATAAGGAAAACATATTACCCGAGATCGCAGCGGCGACAGATTGTCAGTATTGGGTCAAAAAACCAACTGAAGAACAATATTTAGCAGTTTGTAATGAGTTTTGGTGGTGTACCAATAATATAGCAAAAGGATTATGGCGAGAAGAGATCCCCTATGTGCAGGATATGACAAATCATGTTGTAAGACCTGAACTTATCAGAATGTTAAATTGGAAGGCTGGAATTTTAACAGGATGGTCAGTAAGCACCGGAAAATCATCAAAATATCTGTATAAGTGGCTTTCGGGGGAAGAATGGCAAATGCTTATGGCAACTTATTTTGATGGTAATGTTGATAATGCATGGAAGTCTGTTTTGTGTATGTGCGAGTTGTTTAGAAACGTGGCACAATTTGTTGGTGGGAGATCAGGATGGGAATATAACGAAAAAGAGGGAAAAGCAGCTAAGGCTTTCTTGGAATATGTACATCAATTATCAAAGAATAGATAATAAATGTGTTGATACATAATAATATGAGTAGAATTGTAGTATTGTCAGGAAGCCCAAGAAAAAACGGAAACACCGAATTGCTTGTAAATTCATTTGTTGAAGGAGCGTTTTAATATGAATAAAAAGATCGCCGGAGCAGGTTCTCTAATTGTTTCTATAACAGTAGCTGTTTTTGCAGTTTGTATGCTGATAGATTTTGATTTCGGCAGCTATTTTATATGCATGATTTTGCCTATAGGATTTATTATGATGACTTCCGGATTTTACAATGAATGTGAAAGCAGCAAAAAAACTGCCGCAATGAATGGAATGATTTTTGCGGCGATCTATGCAGTATTGATCGTAATAGTTTATTTTGCACAGACAACTACTGTTAGATTGGAGGCGTTAACTCCGCAGGCATCGCAAATCCTTGATTTTAAAAATGGTGGATTGATCTTTAATTATGACTTGCTGGGATATGGATTTATGGCGTTATCAACATTTTTTACAGGGCTGACGATAGAAGATAAAACGAAATCAGATAAGGTGCTCAGATGGCTGATGCTAATTCATGGAATTTTCTTTATCGTATGAGGAGAAGAATGATGAAAGAAAAAACAATAGAAGAATTGTTATCAGAATTGATGCTGACATGTGGTTTGGGATTGATTATTTCACCTGTTGAAGCTGTATCCGGAGGGTTTTTACATAGAATGTATCGAGTAGTGACAGAGTGCAGAACATACGCTGTTAAGTATTTAAATCCGGTAATAATGGGCAGAGAAGGAGCTTAACGAGCGAGAACAGCTTTTTAACGAGGTCGTTCAAAATTTTTTCGACAATGATTCGGGAATAATGATAGAGCAGTTAAACGAGAATGATTATGTATATGGCAATGATGCGTGTGAATTGTTAAAGGATAGCTTTGCTTCCGATTTTTATCTCCCTGTGGATGATAAATATTCAGAAAGCACCCTTTATTATGGCGCTTATGAATTTAAGCCGGAAATTAATGCGAAAATCTATTCTATGAATGCAGGAACGGTTCTATTTTCGGGATATAAAGATGGATTTGGAAATACTGTGCTGATAGACCACGGAGATAATAATATTTATCTGTACGCAAACCTGAACAGCATTTCGGTTTCCGTTAATGACAGCGTAAAATCGGGAACTGTTATCGGGTATGCAGGCGACAGCGGCTACACACCTCATTGCAGATTGCTTGTATATAATATTATATATAATAAGACCACAGATATCCCCGAGCTTACTCCTGCTCTGCCCGAGGACGATGAATATAACGACTGGACAGACACAACAAAGATTATCCCTCTTACCGAGGAACGCCAGCGCAATGTTGATATAAGCTCTGCATCTCCCGATGTGATTTATTCCGACAGCAGAAATTGCCTGTTTACCGATGGTACGGGAGGACTTTACCTTTATAATTTTGAGAACAGGGAGCTATTGCTTGCGGTGGATTTCCTTGCATCTATGGAGCTTGTGAATTCGGGAATTGCCATTGAGGAAAATCGGTACGGCGGAGCTTCTATCGGCAGTTCATGGACAACGCTTACCGACAAGCCTATATATTTCAGCTTTGAAACAAAGGGCAAGGAAAAGCGGGGCGGAGCATTTAATGGGCGAAGCTATTATCTTGATGTTATCAATTCCAAGCTTAGCATTTCGGGTACATCAGGCTCGCTTTATGAGGCTGCCGTAACAGAGCCTATAGACCCCGCAGAGCATCCCGACGCCATATCCTCAAGCTTTGCTATGATAAACAAGCGTGACTTTGTTTACGTGGTAAACAGCGGTGTTGATGAAGGCAAGCTGCCCATGATTAGGCTTGCACGAAACATCAACGGCAATGTGGAATACTTCGACCCCTTTGAAAAGGCATTTACCCCGCAGGAGAGAAAAGCTCCCGAGGAATGGGGACTGACCTTCACCGCAGAAGCCGCAGGAAATACCGGCGTTAATCTAAAGCTTTCCTGCACCTGTGACAGAAAGCTTACCACAGGCAGCTACTTTATCATTCAACAGCAGGGGGTATATGGCTGGTCTGAACCAAAATACTGCGTTGATTACTATCTGAACGTGCATAGCTGGACTGGTGAAGCCATTATCATACCAAACGACAGCGAACGTGTGATTACCGAGGATTGGAGCGGCTTATACGGTGAGCTGGACTACGGGCATTACCGTATAGGCAAAAATTTCAGCATGGCAAACGGCGAGAAAATGATGTTATTTGCTGATTTCTACATCTAATAAAGCTTCGGAGCACTCTTTTTCCCGATAGAGTGCTCCGAAAATTTTTCTGCAATATTATACAATTGTATATTGACAAATGCAATATACAGTTGTATAATGATAATCAAGGATATATTCTACACTTGTATATTGGAGGAAGAAACTATGAAACTCAGCGATAACGATTATGAGATAATGAACATTATCTGGGACGAGGGTGAGGTGACTGCACTTGAGATAGCAGTCCGTCTTGCGGAGAAAAAGGGCTGGAAAAAGCCGACGGTTTACACGCTTATCGACAGACTTATCAAAAAGGGAGCCATAAAGCGAATTGAACCCGATTATGTCTGCAAGGCGCTTATCAACAAGGAGGACGTGAGAACAAGCGAGACTGTGGGACTTCTGGATAAGCTTTACAAAGGCTCGGCAAAGCTCCTTGTATCAGGCTTTATCAAGGAAAAGCAGCTGTCCGAGGAAGAGCTTCGGGAGCTCAGACAGCTTATCGACGACAGCATTGAACAGACCAAGCGAGGTGAATGACAGTGCCTTCCGTAATAATAACCTCCACTCTTCTGGGAATTGCGGCTATTATCATAAGGAAAGCCTTCGGCGGAAGAACAGGAATAAAGCCATTTATAATAATGTGGGCGGTTGTGTTTCTGAAATTTGCCGTTCCCGCTGTTCTGCCCTCACATTTTTCTATGATGAATCTGTTTCCGCAGAACACATCTGCTGCGGAAAATTCAGCTCCTATTTCATATGATACTGCAGAAGATACAGACGGATATGCAGCTGATATTCCCGAAATATCCCCACCTGTTTATGACATGACTTTTTCCGAAAATATCATACAGCCGTCCTATGAAGAAGTTAAGCATTGGGATATTGAAAGTATCGCGGAAACGATATATCTTGCCGTTGCTGCAATGCTAATTTTTTCTGTATTGTTCGCAATAATTATCTGCACTATAAAATTTTCCCGACTGCCTGTTCTCGAAAATGATACCTGCAAAGGCATCATTGCCGACAGCGGTATAAAAAGAAGGATAACCGTCCGCAGTGGAGATATTGACACTCCCGCAGTGTTCGGCGTACTGTTTCCCGTTATCATCCTCCCCGAATCCATTGACAAAAGTAACGATAAGCTTCTGCGGCATATCATGCTCCATGAAATAAGCCACATTAAGCATTTAGACCCGTTATGGAACATTCTTACACTTATTATCTGTGCCGTAAACTGGTATAATCCCATAGTCTGGATTTGCAGATATATGTACCTTGCCGATACTGAAAAGCTCTGCGATATGAGCGTTGTGAAGATGATCGGAAGCGAAAACCGAAAGGAATATGCAAACAGCCTTCTTGAATGTGCCGCATCAAAAAGACACCCCGTCATGCTGGTTTCGGGCTTCGGAGAAAGCGGAATAAAATCAAGGATAAAAAACATCATGAGCATGAAAAAGGTCAGGATAATAACTATCATTGCCGCTGTTTTCGCAATAATCATAGCCGCTGTTATCTTTGGTACGGGCAGAAAAATCGAAGTGAAGACAAGAGATGTTGAAGCTCCCCAAAATACTTCTCTTAACAACACATATTCCTTTTCTCAGATAATTGAGGACAGCGAGGGCGAGGCAGGTCAGCTTTTAGTAAGCATTAACAAAGGGAATGCCTACTATGTGGACATATCCTTTGAAAGCGAGAAATATACGCTCAGCTCCATAAACAGCCTTACCGTTCTGTCCGATGTTTCAAGCTACAGAATTTATGTGGGCGATGAAGAAAAGGGCGATTTTACAAGTGCGGATGGGTTTGTTGCAAAGGAATATTTTGATGATGCCACTTATGAAAAGGTGCTTGATATAAACGATCCTCACTACATGATCGAAGCCTATTTTGTGCCTTTTAACGGCAGAGCAAATATTGAGATAAATCTTGAATACAAGCTGAAAAAGGGGATATTCGATGCAGGCAGCCACTACTTTACCTGTTCAGTTGACCCGTTTGATATGAGTAATATATCCGCATCGGACAATTTTCAATATGAGCTTATGAATAATTCCGCAGGCTACAATGCTCAGTATAACGAGGAAACCGGAGAATATGAGCTTCGCTCGGAAAAGTCGGATATCGTGCTTGCACTGTCGGAAGATTATAACGGTTTCTATGCATGGCATGATGCGGACGGCTCATACAGCAGAAAGCATTATAGCAAAAATATCTCTCCCGAAAACGGCACGTCCGATGTATCGGAAATTTTTCTCAGTGATATTGACTCAGACGGCACGGACGATATCATGATCATAACCTATTACCGTGAAGACGAAATTATGATAATAAACGGTGCCGACCTTTCGGAAATTGCGGTTGATAACGACTCGGTAAGGGAAATGCTCAATATATCCGTTACACAGCTTTCGGACACAGAATTCAACGTTTCCTGTGCAGGCGAGGAACACGTTTTCACACTGTATTCTCCTGTGGATACGGAGCTTGCACTTGATGAAAACGGGAATATTAAAATAGCAAAAACTGTTAAATATTCCTTCGATGAGGGCAAAATATATAATAACTGCGAACTGTATTTATTGACCAATTCCGGTTACTATTACAGTTATCTGACCTATGTCCGGATGGTTCTGGAGTATACGGATGGAAAGCTTATTCCTATAAGTGCACAGATGGATACAAGCGATGACATTTACTACATAAAGGACGAGCCTGCCGCAAAGGCTGAACAGGCTTTATGGAGCTATGAATTCGGCGGATATAATGTTCCCTACTTAGCAGAGCTTGTGAGGGCAGAAAACAAGTATCGGCTTCGTGTGATAAACAAGCTGACAGATGCATACTGCGGCTCATATGAAATGCCGATCGAACAGCTTCCCGAAAACATAGACGATTATTTCAGATTCACAGGTCTTGATAGATCCGACCCGGGGATAATAATTTATGCCGAGCCTGACAACGGTGCTGTTTTTGATGATGAATTGTATCTTGCAACTTTCTATAAGATTAACGCAAACGGAAAACCCCAAAGAAAGGACATCATTGACGCAAGCGGCAGGAAAATGAGAAATATCCATATCAGTGACAATTTCACATCTGAGTGGAGCGGCTTCATGAGTGACACTTATCAAAGCAGCGAGGGCAAGGTGAATTTGAGGCTCGTGCAACGTGATAACGCTATTTACATTATTGATATGATAAGCGGTGCCGAAAGCTACAGAGCCATTGACAGCATTGATGTGAAAATGGCAATGAGGGAAAGCGACAATGCCCGTACTGTTTTTTACAACGGAAATGGTGAGATAACGGAAACCTATCCTTTGGTAAACGGACGTGTGTATGATGTAAGCAATATTTTTAAGAGTATCCGCAGCGATCTTACACATTGCAGTTATCTCGGAAATGAATGTGATGTGAGCAGCACAGCCTACAGTCAGACCGAAATAAATGCAGGCGGGGAGAAGTATATTTTCAGGATATATGACTCCGATATTCTGGAGTTTTCGTATAAAGACATTTCGGAATTTTACAAGCTTGATGATGCGGATATGTTCAGAAGCAATCATCTGTCGATAACTATGGATTACATGGACTATATTGCAAAGTGCTTTACCGAAGAGCTTTCCTCCGATGACCGCAGCATGGCAAGGCTATCCGCTATGTTAGATGAAAATATTGAGGTAGGCTCGCCATGGGACTGGAAGATTTTTCAAAATGTTTCAATTATTTCCGATGCAAATTATGTTAGTACGGGTGATGCCGACGGCGGCAAAAAATATAAGGTTTCGTTTTTTGTAAACAGCCTTGAACCTGCTCCCTTCAAAAACGGAGAAAATGTATATGAGATAGTTGTATCGGAAGATGAGAATGGGGAAACAAAAATAACATCAATTTCCGAAGTGTGATTTTCACTCTGCAATTTTTGTGCGCAAGGCAAAAAAGCCTTGCGCATTGTTTTCATATATTTTCTGCGAAATAGGCAATCATATTAACAGCAAGTGCTCCTATTAAGGTGTGTCAATGAATAACATCCTGTTTCATATTATCAGAAAAATTTGTGGTAGCGGTTGCGTTATTGTTCTTTTCTGCTTCGTACTTATTGAGCACATCAATTAAGTCCTTCATAAACTTATCCTTAATTGCATAATCAAAATATTCTCTTCCAAATAATCCCACTGCCAAAACAGTTACAATAGGCATCATAAATGTACCAAACCGACTTACATCTGCAACGATAGGACTTAAGATGATTGATATGATTGCTACAGAGAGGGGAAGATATAAATTTAGTGTATGATTATCCATCAATGAGTTGAACATTAAAAAATGTCTATAATTATTTATATGCTCATCCGGTAGATTTTTAAATCTTTTGAGTACATAATCTTCCCAGTCACTGTAATATTTCCAATCTTTATGTTTGTTTCTGCATAAAGCTTTATACTGTTTATATTCATCTTTCAAATCCAGAATTTCAATAAAAGGTTGAGATTTTCTTTTTTTCATAAATCATTCCTCATTTCTATTTTTGTTTGAATATGCTTAGTCATTGCTCTCCAGCTCCAGCACCGACAAATTATGAAACAAAACCGCAACATCATCAAGGGGCATATCAAAATTTTCTGCATAAGTGCGAGCTTGTTCAAGGCAGAGCTTTGCCCGGGGAAAATCCTTTTTCTCAGTAAAAAATGCACCCAGACTGTTGTAAATATTGAAGCAGAGAACAGCCTCACGATAGCTGTCGGGGTAATCGTGGAGAATTGAAAGTGCCTGCGTCTCATATTCAATAGCAGAGTCGGCATCGTTTCCGTAAAGCATAGCGTATGAAGCCTTGATGGTAAGATACACAGCCTTTGAAAGAATATCGGTTACCTGTGGGAGATATTCTTCCATTTGTGAAATGTATTTTTCCATGCGGTATGTATCCGCAAAAACTTCTGCATAGGGAGCGGCATTTGTTAGAAATTCAAAATATTTCGGAACGTTGTCCTTACCGGCAAATTCAACTATCCTGTCGGCAATCTCAAGGATAATCTCCTGACGCATATTGTTGATAGGCGTTTTCAGATGATGCTGATATTCCATATCGAGAGCGTCAATGAAATGAACGCAGTTATCCATATCGGGAGATAAGTCAAATGCTGCTGCTTCACCAATAAGCGGATGAACGGAAATGAGGTGTTCCTCATATCGTATCAGCCCAATCTCATCAAGCTCATTGATAATGTTACAGTCGGGTGTGGCTGTGAGAAACTGAAAATACTTGTCGGAAATTCCTGCCACAGGAATAAGAGATAATAATCTCATCATATCCTGCTGTTCTTCCGAAAGCGAAAACAGACGGAACAGCTGACGGATATGCTCGGAATATCTTGCCGCATCGGTAGTCTTGCTTCTGCGTATCTTATCGCTGGCGCCGATATTCACATGATCGGTCATAAGCATTTCAAGAATTTCATTGGGCGTGTGAGCGCTCTTTTTAAGCAGACGGATAATAAGCTCGCAGGCAAGAGTGTGGTCATGGGCGGCAGCAAATATTCTGTCAAGTATATCATAGTCAATATTTGTAAGCCCAAACTTTTCAGCTATTTCAAATAGAGTGGAGCGGTCGATGTCGGCAAGCTCAAAAGTATCATAGTCATTACCGAAATTGTTTCGGGTAGTGAATATGATTCTGCAGCTGTAGGACAGCAGTTCATCAAGATATTCGTCTTCATGGGGAAGAATATCGAAGTTGTCAATTACTATGAGCGAATCGGTTTTCAGCAGCTTCAGATATTCGCTGTGACGCTTAAAACGTGCAGCGATGGTTTCCTGCGGTACATCATCTTTGAATGAAATTTCTGCAATTGTTGTCCGCAGATTGGATTCATATGTTAAGTAAAGAATGTTTTTGTATTCCTTCTTGTGTTCGGAAATGTATGCCTTCACAAATTCACTCTTTCCTATTCCGCCGATACCATAAACAAATATTTTATCATGAGCTTGAAGCATATCATGCAGTGCTTCAAGCTCTTTTTCTCTGCCCGAAAAAGTTTTGCAGGGCTTTGGAACAGAAGAAATTATCCTGTCCGAAATGTCGGGAGAAGCGTTTTTCTGAACGGAGTTGTGACCAAATGAATGTATGATAACATTTGCAAAAAACTGAGGAAGGTCATCTGTATCGGCGAGAGTGTCCGCTTTCTTTTCTTCCGAACAGCTGTCGCACTTTACCATATTTATAAAAGTGTCACGAAGAGCGTACTTGTCCGAGATAAGCGGGATAATATTTGTTTCAATATCATAAGCAAGTGCTTCGGGGTCCTGACAGTAATATTTTATGATGCCCGAATGAGCGTTCATCTTGCCTTGTTTGCGTTTATTGATGTCGCTCTTGTCCAATATGGCTGCCTCATCTTTGTGCGAAAGGTAATAGTTATCAAACAGCAATGAGTATTTTTCAACCTGAGAAACGCTTTCACCGGCAGCTATACTGCTGCATATCTCGCTGAAAACTGCGGAAAAATCACAAGCTCCCATATATCCTCCAAAAATCAAAAAATTACGTCCACCCGATGACAACTTCGCATCAATTACAGAAGCAAAAAATCGTGATATACTGTATTTGTCGGGAAACAGTACCGGTCACCGCGGGACCGGCAGAATCCGGCAAACAAATCTATACTCATTATACCACAAGGAGGATGTATATGCAAGATTTTAACAACATCAAAATTATTGGAATTGACCATGGATACGGCAACATCAAGACTGCGAATACAGTTACGCCCACAGGAGTTATCGTGTCGGAAACAGAGCCGACCTTTGACGGAAATATTATTTTCTACAACGATAAGTATTACCGTTTCGGTGAAGGTCACAAGAGCTTTATCTCCGATAAAACGGAGGACGAGGATTTTTATGCTGCAACTCTTATGAGCATTGCAAGAGAGCTTTCAAGGGAAAATATCACTGAGGCAAATGTTCATATTGCCGCAGGCCTTCCGCTCACATGGGTATCTGCTCAGAAAGAGAATTTCAGAAACTATCTTCTTCGCAACGAAAATGTGGTCTTTGTTTTCAACAAGCAGACCTATGTTATCCACATCACAAGCTGCTCCATTCATCCCCAGGGATATGCTGCGGTTGTTGACAAGCTCAGAGAAATGGGTGGTGTGAATATGGTGGCGGATATCGGCAACGGCACCATAAACATTATGTACATAACCGACCGAAAGCCTGTTGAGAGCAGATGTTATACCGAGAAGATGGGCGTGAATCAGTGTATGATAAATGCTCAGAATGCGGTGATGAACAGCTTTGGCGCAAAGATCGACAGCAGTATTATCGAAAGATTTTTCAGATATGGAAAGGCTGACATAAGCGAAAGATACAGAGATTGTATCGTATCGGAGATCAAGAAATATACGGAAAGCGTCCTTGAAGTTCTTGAAAAGTATGAGTACAACTTCGACCTTATGAGGCTGTACATCACAGGCGGCGGTGCAAACATCATGAGAAATTTTGCGGATATGGACAAGTCAAGAGTGGTGTTTGTTGATGATATCTGTGCCGCTGCAAAGGGCTATGAGATCATTGCGGCACAGGTTTTCAGAAGGAGAGCGTCATGAAGATCTGGAACAGCAATCTGCGTTTCAATATGGATAATCCCGTATATCGTGAGGCTTATGATAATCTGCACGAAATGGACAGGACAAAATACAAAAGCTGCAATCATGTAATTGCTGTTGCGGTCAATGAGTATTTCAGGCGGCAGAGGCAGACCGAGCATGATCCGTATTTTGAAACCAGAGAGCGTGAAGAGAGGTTTATTGCTGAAATAGTTGAAGCTGTTGGCAAGGCAGTCAGAGAAGCTATGCCGGGGTTTATGGCAACGTACATTATGGAAAAGTCATGGGGAAATGTGCCTGCTCCGCAGGGGATTATGGAGATTTCTGATTCGTCCGACAGTAGTGACAGTTATGATGATATTGACTTTAGTTTTGCGGGGGAATGATGCTGAAAATATTTTTTGTTATGCTGAATTTACGGAATTATTCTGTTGTATTTTTGGCTGATAGAATTTGTTAGCGGGCAAAGCTCCGAGAATATACTGAAAAATCTGCAATATTCTGCCGTTTGAAAAATATCGGCAGAATATTGCAGCAGAAAGGAGGCGAAAATGAGGATCAGTGAATTTTCAAGACCTTCAAAATGCCCCATTCACACAAATTTGTTTCTTAAAATACTAATTCTCACAGGAAAAAGGTAATATCTGCAACAGTTGCAGATGCAGGGCAAAACCGCAAAATTACGGACTTGGAAAGCAGGTTGGCACGAAAAAGCCAGCGCAGAAAATGTCCGGACATTTTCGGTTTGTCGCTGCACGCTCCCATAGCAATATACCCCATATAAACTACTGTAATAAGTAGAAACAGAAAGGAATGATAATTTATGAAAATGAGTCCATCAGAAGCTCGGAATCATGCCGGAAGGCATAACCGTATTGAGGTGAAGGTGTCCGATGAGGAGCTTGACCTCATCAGGAAGCGAGCTGAAAAGGTCAACTTGAATGTTTCCGCATATATGCGTAGGATGGCAACAGTGGGTGAGATCAAGCTCTTTGACCTGAGTGAACTGTATGGTCTTAGATCTGCCATTGACATTTTCGGCAGCAACGTTAATCAGATCGCAAAGGTCGCAAACAGTATCCTAAAGTTTGACGGCGATAAGCTCATCGGACTTGAGGAGCAGCTCACAAAGGCAAAGACGGATAAGGCATTCCTTTTCGGCGAATCCCCTGCAGCAACTCCCATGAAGGCGGAGCTGGGAACACAGCACCGTGAGCCTGCCCCCGAAGCGTCGGCGGCGGGAGGCTGAATAACGAACCATGTAAATGCCAATAATACCCACAAAGAAATTTGGAGGTAAGTTGGTATGAAAAAC
>JBJERX010000008.1:0-5769 GCA_051882495.1 Huintestinicola sp.
ATCGTACTTGAGGAGCTGTGCGAGCATGGAAGGCTTTGTGAGGTCGTTGATAGCAACTACCTCGTAACCTTCTGCACCGAACATCTGTCTGAAAGCGAGACGACCGATACGACCGAAACCATTGATTGCAACTTTTACTGACATGATAAAATTCCTCCTAAAGAATTTTTTTATCTTACGCATCGGCACATAAAACTTATTAACAATTGCCGATGCAGTGCATACACAAGGGTACTGCCCGAGCTTATGCACTTTATAATATAATAATATACCATTTTGGACGTTTTTGCAAGTGTTTTTTTGAAATTTTTTCAGGATTTTAATAAAATATACTAATAACCATTTATCCATAGGTTGAAAGGTTATTAGTGTAAGCATATATTTCCGGATCGGATAGTATTATTGCCGCTTTTTTTCGCAAAAACTACACTTTCTCTACACAAAATATGATTTGTTCAGAAAATATACAAAAAAAATTATGAAACTTTATGCAGCTTAGTCTCAGGACTGTGATATACTATAAGAAGTGCATTTTTTATGAAAGGTGGCATGATCATGGTTCCTGTCAGTGAGCAGCTTTCGGTCAAAAGCGTACAGGCTCTGTATTCCGCTTCGGAAATGGCATGTGCTGTGACAGACAGCCTGGGAAGAAGGCTCTACTCAAATGCTGCCTTTGATAAGCTCTTCTGTGATGATATTCCCTCCCTTGAGGGATTTCATACGGGAAGCAGCGGTGCACGGAATATTTTCAGCGGCGGAAGGCTTATCAAGGTGCATATTACCTTGCTGAACGACCGTGAAAGCATGCTGAATTTTTCAGTATTCGACACAGCTGAGGGAATGCTTTCTCTTAGTCTCGTCCGTGACTATATCACGGGAATATCTGCGGCTGTGCGTCATGCTGCGTCAGAGATAGGCATGGCTGCTGATGCCATATATGAGGGCAGGCATGAAGATAATGAAGCTTCTCTGTGCAGTCAGCTCAACACTATTGACGGTGCAATGCTTACCCTGCTCAGCGAGTTTATTGTTCCCGAGGAGCTTGCGGTAAAGTTTGGTGATGATGTTCCCGTTCCTCCCCGGGATATTTCCGGAGAACTGGAGGATTATGCGGAGGCTGTTTCCGCTTTGCTTGCCAGACACCCTGTTGAATTCAGTGCCGAAAGCATTGACAGGGGTATTTTTGCAGGTGTGGATACTCATATGCTCCGCCTGATACTTACGGATTTTATTGTCAAGGTACTTGACGGTGAGGTTATTTCCGAGACCATCAGACTGAGCCTTTCCCGTCTGGGAGATACAGCTGTGCTGATGATAGCATCGGGAAGTGCGAATATGATACCCCAAAGCCCCCATATGCTTTTCTCATCAAGAGCGGTCAAGGGAGGCGTTCTTCCTTCCGACACCTCCGGTTATCTTGTAAAGCTTTTCTGTGACAGATACGGATGCACCTTTCATACTGCCAATGGGGGAGGATTCCGTGCTCTGGGAATAAAAATGCCATGTTCATCTTCGGGTTCGACCCTGCACAGCAGTGTGCGTTTCAGATCGGCACCCGTCAGATATTCAGATGAAAACGTGATGCTTTCCCGTTTTCGTCTGGCACCAACATATAAAACTAAAGGAGAAAATCAAAATGACTGATAAAAGAAAGATTTTTGCTGTTTTTGCAGCAGTTGCTGCTGCAGCAATGATGTTCTCAGGCTGCAAATCAAAAAACGGAACTGACGAACAGGAGAGCACAACTTCCTCCGAGACAACTGTTTCCGAGGAGGAGACGATCTCCATATACACAGGACGTGAGGTTGAGAATCCCGAGGATCTTGCTATCAGGAAGTTCAATTGTACTGTTCCCGAAGGCTTCCAGGCAGTGATCGACGATGATACAGGAAAGCAGCTCGTAAGTGAGAACGCACTTATCATTGTAAAGGCACAGAACTACAAGGATGAATTCACCGATCTGGCAACATTTGCTGACCAGGGATGTGCTGCTATTAAGATCAACAATATGCTCTTCCAGGCTGATACAGAGTTCTCGGAGCCTCAGAATACAACTGTTGCAGGCTTTGACGCGATCAGATATGATTACACGATAACAGCTTACCGTTTCCTTTATGAAACCGACGAAAACGGTGAAGAGATAAAGGACGAGGACGGTAATCCCATCGTCAGCGATGAAAAGGTAGTTGATGCTGTATACAAGGACAACATTCACTATTTCTACTCCGATGAGGATGTATTCTATGTGATCTGCGAGACAGCAGAGGAAAATGCAGAGGCCCTTGCTCCGGTTTTTGAGGAATTCCTTAGCTCTGTTTCCATCACACCTGCAAAATAATTTTCAAAAAGCTGTTGCATTAGCATGATTAATGTGATATAATATTTATGAAATATGATTTAAAAACTATATACGTTCAGAGTAACGGTCCCGAGGTCTTACAGAGAGTGCTGCGGCGGTGCGAGCAGTGCGGAATAGGTTCCGTGAAGTGCGTTCGTATGTTCGGTCGGGGAAAGCGTATGCGATTATCCGGCTGCGGCAGCCCCGTTATCGGCATAATGAGTGACCTGCATTCTGCAGGCCGACTAAAGTGGAACCGTGAGGATCATTTCCCCGCCTTTAGATTATTTCTGAGGGCGGGGTTCATTTATTATAAAGGGAGGATATGTTCACATGATCTCAGAATTCTGGGATAATATAAGGTCCGATATCGAATCGGTAAAGCAGCGTGACCCTGCTGCCCGCAGCACGCTTGAGATCATCCTGACCTATTCGGGACTTCATGCCGTTGCTGCATATCGTGTGGCACACAGGCTTTTCCTTAATAAGCATTACATCTCAGCACGAATTATTTCTCAGCTTGCACGGCATTTCACAGGCATTGAGATACATCCCGGGGCTAAGATAGGCAAGGGACTTTTCATTGATCATGGCATGGGAGTAGTTATCGGTGAGACCGCAGAGATAGGCAATAACTGCCTGTTGTATCAGGGTGTGACCCTTGGGGGTACAGGCAAGGATAAGGGCAAGCGTCATCCTACTCTGGGAAACAATGTTATGGTCGGCTGCGGTGCAAAGGTACTGGGACCCTTCAAGGTAGGAGATAATGCAAAGATCGCCGCTAATGCGGTGGTCCTGGAGGAGGTGCCCCCTGATTGTACTGCTGTGGGCGTTCCTGCAAGAATAGCACGCTGCAAGGGAAGAAAGGCTCATGCCGAGCTGGATCAGATACATATTCCGGATCCCGTTTCACAGGAGCTGTGCAGGCTTTCTGCAAGGCTTAACAGTCTTGAGAAAAAGCTGGGTGTTTCTGAGAATAACAGCTATAAGAAAAAGGATTATATTACCCCGAACGATTACCGCAGCAAATAAAAAGGAAAGGATAATTATTATGAAGCTTTACAATTCACTTTCACATACAAAGGAAGATTTCATCCCCCGTGAGGAGGGCAAGGTGTCAATGTACACATGCGGTCCTACAGTCTATCATTTTGCTCACATCGGAAATCTCAGAAGCTACATTATGGAGGATGTTCTGGAGAAGTACCTTCGCTTTGCAGGAAATGATGTTAAGCGTGTTATGAACATAACCGATGTGGGACATCTCACAAGCGACGGCGATACAGGCGACGATAAGATGCTTAAGGGTGCAAAGCGTGAGCACAAGACTGTTATGGAGATCGCAGATTTTTATACCAAGGCATTCTTTGCGGACTGTGCAAAGCTGAATATCAGGACTCCCGATGTGGTGGAACCTGCCACATCCTGTATTGATGAATTTATCCGTGTTATTGCATCTCTTATTGAAAAGGGCTATGCTTATGAAGCCGGTGGAAATATTTACTTTGATACATCAAAGCTTAAGGAATACTATGTGTTCGGTGACGTAAGCGAGGATGACCTTGAGGTCGGCGTCCGCGAGGGTGTTGAGGAGGACGGAAATAAGCGTAATAAGGCGGATTTCGTTCTCTGGTTCACAAAATCAAAGTTTGACGATCAGGAGCTTAAATGGGATAGCCCCTGGGGCATCGGATATCCCGGATGGCACATTGAGTGCTCCTGTATCAGCATGAAAAACCTGGGAGAATATCTTGATCTCCACTGCGGAGGAATCGACAATGCATTCCCCCATCACACAAACGAGATCGCACAAAGTGAGGCTTATCTGGGTCATGAATGGTGTAAATATTGGTTCCACGTTCATCATCTCAATACAACAGGCGGCAAGATGAGCAAGTCCAAGGGTGAATTCCTTACAGTATCTCTCCTTGAAGAGAAGGGATACGATCCTCTGGTTTACAGATTTTTCTGTCTCCAGTCACATTACCGCAAGTCACTTGTTTTCTCATATGAAAATCTTGATAACGCAGCTGCCGCATACGGAAAGCTTATTGCAAGAACTGCTCAGCTTCTTAAGGAGGAGCAGGGTCAGCGTGATGATGCTGCATACGAAAAGCTTATGATGGGCTTTACAGAGGCACTTGATAATGACCTGAACACATCTCTGGCTGTCACAGCACTTTTCGATGTACTCAAGGCTGATACCAATGGGGCAACAAAGCTGGCACTTATCAATGAATTCGATAAGGTTCTTTCTCTGGATATTGTCAAGGCTGCAGAAAAGCTAAACGCTGCTGCAGAACAGGCTCAGAGTGATATCCCTGCTGAGGTCATGGAGCTTGCGGAGCAAAGAAAGGCAGCCCGCAAGGAGAAGAACTTTGCCCTTGCAGATGAACTTAGAGACAGGATCTCCGCTCTGGGATATGTCATCGAGGAAACTCGTCAGGGCACAAAGATCAGCAAGAAGTAACATGAAGCTGTTTGAAAAAAAGACATACTCCATAGCTCTGACTAAGAGCAATATTTTCTGGATAGCATTTATTGTTATCATCCTGCTGACATTTATGGTTTCCGCACTGATGTCCCGGGGATTAATGAGCGGTGAGAGTGCAGGTTCAGCTGTGGAGCTGGATAATATAAGACTGATACAGTTTGATCCTCCTGCTGAGGATCAGAGGATAATTACCGTGAAAACCACCGCAGGGGAAATGAGGGTCATGCTGTTTAGCAATGAATGTCCCTTATCGGCAGAAGCAGTCATTTCCGCAGCAGAAAAGGATACATTCAGAGATGCGGCGGTCACACCCACAGAATCGGGTGCGGCGTTGTTCATACAGATACCTGAACCCGGGGAGTACACTGTAGAAGTACACAAGAACCTGTGGCCCTTCAAGGGTGCTATGTGTATGGATCCAAGAGGGAATCTGCTGTTTGTGAACACCGTTGAATTCACGGATGAAATGCGTGAATCCCTGTCCTCTCAGACAGGGCTTGCCGATGTATGCAATGGATTCCTTGAGCATGGCGGAATACCCAACATTTCACAGCAATACACTGTTGTGGGTCAGATAATCGAGGGTATGGATGTGCTTGAAGCTCTTGCCGCATCGGATGGGACGGAGGTCATTGAAGGAATAGAGGCAGATAGCTGATACTAATACTAATTCTAAACCAACCTATAGACAAATACGACAGCTATAATTTCGTCACTCTGCGTCAAGCTCCTTTGCCGGGCAGCAAGCCCGCCTGCAGTCGCTTTCCTTGATTGACGAAATCCTATCTGCCGTCTTTGTCTATAGAACAGTTTAGAATTAGTATAATAACCATTTATCCATAGAACAAATTATCAGTATAAAAAAGCAGCATCGCACAAATTTGCATTGACCCCAAAAAGTTAGACAATGTTATTAAGGAAAAATTATACAAAGCGA
>JBJERX010000009.1:0-23462 GCA_051882495.1 Huintestinicola sp.
GGAGTTTGACGCAGAGTGGGCGTATTATAGCTGCCGTATTTTATCCATAGGTTAAATGGTTATTAGTATAATATCATCGCAGGGATATACCGATCATAACAGTTTCCTCATCCTGATTGCTCCATACGGAATGAGGGATTGTTCCTTTTACAAGAAATGATTCGTCCTGATGGATTATCACTGTTTCTTCACCAAGCAGAACCTTTGCTTCACCCTTTACAACTATGAACAGATGATTATGCTCATGAGTGTGCTGCTCTGCCGGTCCGCCGCCCTTCAGGTTGATATATGCTATTGAACCGTCGATTATCTGTCCCATTTCGCCAAACAGCTTTTTTGCTTCAAAGTTAGTATGCTTGGGAGGAACCATAAAGCCTTCTCTCATTTTATCTGCTCCTTTTCTGTAAATTATTCTTTATCCGAATACAGGCTTCTGTATGCATGATCCAATGCCTTGAAAAGGGCATCCGGATCAGTCCGCAAATGTCTTTATTACACCAGTAATCTATCAGCCAGACAGCGTTTTCATCTGTGCTCACAACATTCAGACGGGACAGGGCTTCTTTTCTTTCTGCCGGGATCTTACGTTTCATATCGTCAAAGGACAGATCACGAATTATCATTTCGGTGCTGTCCTTCACTTCGGAAATGTAGGAATAAAGCTCCTTAATATCAAGCAGTCCGGAAAAGTCTGCTATCTGCTGTTTAACAAGCTCATTGCCTGTTGTGATGATAGGCGAATTGATACGCTCCTGATAGCTTCCGGCAAAAAACACCTGTTCATCGTTGTTTATCAATGTGTGTGCAACGATATCTTCTATGCGGAAAATGTGCCAGAGGGAGTATGCAATAGTTTTGCTGTGATAACCGTTTGCATTTATAAAGGGTATCTTTGAAAGATCCTCTTTGCATAATTCGTTGCTGAATAAAGCTATGCATTCCATCAACCTATTTCGGAGTTCAAACAAAGTTCTGATACCTTCTTCATAGGTGTCCTTTTTTCTGAGCTGTGTCTGCATAGTCTTATTAAGCTCAGACCATTCCTTATTCATAATTATACTCCTCTCGGCAAATATAAGAATCTGTATTCATATGCGTATGCACACATATCTTGTTAAGAAAGGTTCTGATGCGTATATCTGCCTTGCCGTATACTCAGAAATCTGTGATCTCGAAGGTACATTCATCCGCACCGTCCACAATTGTATCGACTATTTTTACAGTGACATTTTTCTCAAACACTTCGGAGAACAGCTTCATATACCAGCCTGCAGAGCATTCGCAGTATTGCTTGTTCATGCCTGTGATTTTTTTGGGGATATTGCAGTAGCATTTTTTATATACAGCAATTATCCTTCCGTCGGAAAGATGAAGGTTTTTTCCTCCGATATCTGCATCATTCAGCATAGTTAAAAACTCCTCTATGCTCTCCGATCCAGCATATAGCTTCTTCGCTGTTTTTACAGCATTGGCAGATAAGCAGCAGCCTCCGCATTTACGCATAGTGTCGGTGATACAAATATTCATTTCATCAGCGGCATTCAGAATTGCATTTATGTATCTTGCTTGTTTAAGAGGTGTAGCATTTTCGCCGATCGGTCCTATCTCCGAGCAGATGGCGGAAGCGGTTTCGGGATCCATATTGTTTATTACCCTTGCAGCCTTATTCATGATGACCTCATCTTTTTCTCAATATCAGTGAATGTTGGTTACTGTGCCAATGGATATGTATTTATCAAAAAGTGCACGAAGGTCAGAGCCTTCTTCGCAATCCTCGTTATAGATGCCGTTTACACGGTATCTTATGCCGCCGTCAGGCAGCTTTTCACTGTCGTATCTGTCTCTGAAAATGCATCCCGATGAATTGAATCTGTCACGAAGTATTCCCTTGAATTCTTCGGGTTTACATGTCGGGAAATTGATATTGATTATTTCCCTTTCAGTAAACGGGGTGTTTATGACCTCCGACAGGACAGCGTCAAGATATTTATCTGTTATCATATAGCCGTCATTGGTGCCTTCGGAAAATGCGACTGCGGCTATTCCCTGAAAAACAGCTTCCATAGCAGCACCGACTGTTGCGGAATACTGAACATCCGAGCCTGCGTTGTAGCCGTAATTGATACCCGAAAGAACAATGTCCGGCTTTTCCGGCATAATGTTATGAATTCCGATCCTTACGCAGTCTCCGGGAGTGCCTGAAATGGCATAGGCTTTTACGCCGTCAACAGGGAAGAAATGTTCATAGACATCTATGTGGCTTCGGAGAGTGATACTGTGTGAAGCGGCACTTCGCTGGGATTCGGGAGCAACGACCCAGACCTCTCCGTATCTTACAGCGGCTGCGGCAAGACGGATTATTCCCGATGCGTCAATTCCGTCATCGTTGGTTATTAGTATTTTCTTATTCATAATTAGACCCCATCAAAAAGTGATTATGCTTTATTATATCGTACTTAAAATGCTATGTCAATATGCAGACGGGACAAATACGGAAAAATAAAAAAAGCCGCCGCAGCAAATTCAGAATGCCGCTGCTGCGGCCTTTTCATGTTTGTGTTGAATTTAAGATTCACTGCTGCGTTTTTTGAAATACTCTTCGGAAATTTTTTTCTGGTATTTCTCTTCGGCTTTTTCCTTGAGTCTCTTTGCAGCCTTTTCGGCAAGCTTGTATGCAAGGAACAGTGCATATACAGCCGATAACAGCGGTACGATCAGCATATATGCAGCAGGACCTATTTTCATCTGTGCTTTTATCTCGGCTGCACGGACGGTATTCTCAAACCATGGATAAGATGCATTTGCAGTTATCATTACGCTTTTGGGGATGTCTCTGTAGCCTTTGAAAAGGGTGACAGCATCGAATCTGCCGCTCTGATCCTTGATGAAGGAACGGGAACTGTCGGCGGGATTTATTTCATTCATTATACCCAATGCGAAGCCTTTTACCGGGTCGGGAATGCATATTTCGTAGGCAGTTATTTTTGTATCGGGCTTTATCTGATTGAATGCATAATAGGGGAAATATGCATGGGGCTTATCTCCGTAGGCTGTTTTATCATATCCGCTGTCGGGTGAGTCCACTACGGCTGCTACATAGTAAGTGCTGCTTCCCACTGTCACGGGGAGACCTACCGTATTCAGTGCTCCGAAAAGCTGCCATGAGCATTCTTTATCTATTACCACCCGGTCGAAGTTAGTATCATCATCTGTGTAGAAGCTTCCGTGAAGGATATCAAGGGGGTGAAAGAGGAAGAAGTCTCCTCCCGTTCCTGCGATCACTGCATCACAGGAGCCGGATATGCCCTGAATAGTGCAGGTGTCCTGTGCGTACATACTATCCAGCCACAGCCGACCTTTTGCCCCGTCGGGGAGAGCAATACTGTTTTCGGTGAATTTTGCTTCTATGCTTTCACGCAGACTATATATTCCCGTTATGTCCAGTCCATCCTCGGGGGTCAAGTACAGAGAGATCTGTCCGTACCGATAGGTATCGTTATCCCAGAGCTGCTTGACGCTGTCTGAGGAATAATGATCTCTGATAGATAATACGTTCAGCCAGCATATCGCTGCATAGGCAAGTATCAGCAGATTGATGACAAGCAGAGCGATGTTGATTTTTTTATGCAAGTTCAAGCCTCCTCATATTAGTCGGCAGGTCTGACCTGATTGCCTGCGTCAATAGGCTTAGTGGATGCTGTAATAACATATTCGCTTCCGAGAAGTCCTGTGACTGCGGAGTTATTATCATCCTTTGCTGTTACCTCAATATCGCAGCGGACTGCTTTGTATCTGTTTCCCAGAGGACTGCTCTTTGCTTCCATTACAAGAACGAATTTGCCGTTGGAATCCTCACGTACTGCGGAGTTGGGAACGATGGTGCTGTACTGCTGTCCCTTGCTTCCCATTGCAAGATTGATGGTCTGACCCGCAGTAAGATCGCTGCCTGTGATCTTGAATTCAAGTATCTTGTTTGTCTGAGGATTTGCAGTGTCTGCCTTGATGGATACCAGGGTTGCGGACATATCTCCGCCCCAGTAGTAATTTGTTATTTCTGCCTTATCTCCCGGCTGTACCTTGCGTGCCTGCTCGGATTTTACGCTGAAGCTGAGGGAATAACCTTTATCGGAAACGGTTATAGATGCTGCTGTGGTGCCTGCGGAAACAGTTTCACCTGCGGAGACTGTTATGCTGTCAACTATACCGCTCACCTTGGCTGTTATCTCAGCTCCCACGGATTCGGATGTAAGCTTCTTTATCAGCTCCTTCTGCTTTTCGATCTGCTTTTCCTGGTTTTCAAGATCAAGCTGCTGGGATGCGATATCTGTTGATTCAGTGGATATTTTCAGGTCAAGGGCATTTTTCAGGTCACGTATCTTCTTTTCCTGCTCCTTGATCTTTGCACTGAGAGCAGTTGCGGAAAGTGCTCCTCCCGCCTCAAGCTCGGCTTTTCTGGATTCTGCTGCGGCGAGCTTTTCGCTTACTTCATCAAGCTCTGCGGAATTATTGTTGATCTTTTCCTTCATTTCGAGCTTGATCTCACGTGTTTCCGCAGAAAGAGTTTCCTTGGCTTCGGACAGCTTCTTTTCCCATTTAGATTTCTTGGATTCAGCGTCCTTGAGCTTTGTTTTCAGTACAAGGCTTGATGTGGACTTTGAAAGAAGGTCGGTGATATCCTGATTCAGATGCTTGATGTTTACCTCTGCTTCGTCTATCTGTGCCTGATATGAGGAGGTATCCTGACCGGGCTCTGCGTTGAATATCTGGAGGTAAAGTCCGCTTACAGTTGCACGAAGAGAATCTATCTCACGGCGTTTGCTTTTTATTTCGTCTTGATAGTCACCTGTTGAGGAGATCTCGTTTGATACTGTGTCATATTCCTTCTGTGCTTTTTCCAGGTTAGTTTCTGCCTCGGAAACTGCGTCCTTGGCTGCTCTGAGACGGGTGTAATAATCACCTGTGAGATCAAGCATATCCTCTGTGTCGATTGAGCTGAGCTGCAGTGAGAGCTTGTCCTTTTCTTTGGTGAGCTTATCGGACTGTGCTTTCAGGGTGTTGTATTCCTCTGAAGCTGCACCCAGAGGATCATTTCCTGAAGCTGCAAGATCATACTGCTCCTGCAGCTCGGTAAGCTCCTCCTGTGCATCCGAGATCTCAAGCTGGTCTGAGCCGTAGCCTGTTTTTGCTGAGAAGGTCAGGAGGGCTTTCTTATAGTCAAGCTCCATTGTATCAAGCTTATCCTGTGCTTCGGTAAGCTCGGTGGATTCCGTATCTTCAAGAGCAAAGAGAACATCTCCTGCCTTTACTGTATCGCCCTGCTTGACCTTGACTGATTTTATCACACGGGACTGATCGAATATAACATCATATTTTTCTCCGGCTGTGATAGTTCCGCTGCCTCGTATCTGCTCGGATATTGTTCCCGGACCGACATAGGTGGCAGAGACCTGAGGAAGAGAGTAGTTCATGATAGTGTTGGAGAAAAAAGTCAGTACAAGCAGCACTGCAAGAAATATGATAGCAATGTTCTTGATGACGTCCTTTCTTCCGGATGTATTTTCGTTCATATAAGACATACCTTTCTGATTATATATTTAGGGAACTTCGTTATTAATGAGGGGCATTATCCCTTGATTCCGCCCGAGTAGGTGATACCCTCCACAAGATAATCCTCGCCATAGAGGAACATCAGCAGGGATGGAGTCATATATATTACGGCAACTGCAAAGGCAAGTCCTGTATCTCCTGCATTTATCTTGGACAGGAACACGGAAAGAGGGTGCATTTCACTGTTTGACAGCAGGATAAGGGGCTGCTCCACCATGTTCCAGTAGTCAATGAAAACAAGCATCAATACAGAAAATACGGCACTCCGCACCATGGGAAAGCAGATATCCGTAAATATTCTCAGCTCATCCGCACCGTCAAGCATTGCGGCTTCAAAGTAGGTGGATGGTATACGCTTCATTGCCTTTGTCAGCAGGAATACCGCAAAGGGGGAGAATATACCCGGCAGGATTATTGACCATCTTGTGTCCAGGATACCCAGCTTTTCCGAAACAAGATAATTGGGGACAAGGGTAACCTGATAGGGCATCAGCATTAGGATTATATAGACGAAAAAAACAGCTTCCTTAAGCCTGCCTGTGAGACGGGCAAATCCGTAGGAGGCAAACAGTGCCACCAGCGTCTGGAAGATAACTATCGGTGCTGTGAGTATTACCGAATTCCAGAATTTGAGAAGATAATCGGGACTTTTGATCAGCACGGTTATGTACTGATCGAAGGATACGATATCGGGGATGAATTTCAGATTCACACGTTCAGATATGTAGGTCTTGCTGTCCGTTGCGGACTGGAACACCACTCCGTAATTGGCGTTTATCTCTGTCTGCGACATGAAGGAGTTTGCTATTGTCAGCACTGTGGGCAGAAGGAATATCACCGCTGCTATACAGGCGAATACGGTCATTATTCCGAGAAGGATCCGGCTTCGTATTCTGTAGGGTGAAAGCTTTCGGGTCTTTGTCATTCTTCGATATCCTCCCCGAATTTATTTTCCGCTATGAACATTGCTCCGATGATGATGACCATTACAACTGCCATTATCATTGCAGCTGAGGAAAGCTTCTGATAGTCAAGACTTCGGAAGGTATTGTTCATGAAATGCTGGAGCAGGTAGAGATCCTCAAAGGGGTAATCACCTGTCAGCAGATAAACCTCACGAAACAGCTTGAAGGAATTGATCAGCGACAGTATCGTTACAAAAAAAATTGTGGGAGAGAGATAGCGGAGCTTGATATGGAACAGCTGATAGAATCTGCCTGCTCCTTCAAGTTCGGCAACTTCAAGCAGATCCCCGGGGATATTGTTCAGGGCTGCAAGAAAAAGTATCATGTTATAGCCCAGATTTTTCCACAGGAAAAGGAGCACTACAACTATCAGGCATTTGCTTGATTTGAACCAGTCCACAGGCTGAGATGCGAACCAATCTGCCATAACGGTATTGAGGGTGCCGTTATAGTGGAATATTACCTGCCAGATAAGAACGATGGACGCTACGGGGACCATCATGGGACAGAGGAAAAATGTACGGAAAACACTCTTTCCGGGTATTTTTGAATTCAGCATGGAGGCAAGTCCCAGTGAGAGCACCACTGCAAGGGGAACTGCCATTGCCGACAGCTTCAATGAATTCCCCGCTGCGGTGAGAAATGCATTGTTTTTCAGCAGGTTTGAGTAATTTCTGAATCCTACAAATTCCTGGCTGATGGGGTTATCGAGAAATGAATATCTTATTACCAACAGGAACGGGATTATGAAGAATATGAGAACTCCTGCAAGACTGGGGACTACGCTCAGCTTTGCAAAGAGAGTATTTGTATCTGTCAGTGAAGAACGCTTCGGCGGTTTCTTTCTGATGCGTTCAATTATGTTAATTGATCTCATGCATCGTTTTCCTTTCTTTTATTGTGCCATGCAGCCGTTATTTTTTTGTCAGCCTGTTTTTTCGCTGACTTTATTATATAATGGTATATAATAAAAAGCTATAGATGTTCCAAATTGTAATCAAAATTTAACCAAATACTTGCTCGGGGTAAAAAAGCTGCAGTCTTCTATGTCTATTGACTTTTGTGGACAAATGTTTTATTATATGTATATGGAACCGGAAAACGGGACAGAGGCAGGCATTGTTCTTATACTAATAACCATTTAACCTATGGATAAAATACGGCGGCTATAATACGCCCACTCTGCGTCAAACTCCCTTGATTGGGCATATTCTATCCACCTTCTTTATCCATAGAACAAATGGTGATTAGTATTAACTGTGTTTTCCCCGGTTAAAGCTGTCCGTATTTGAAAGGGATGTTTGTATGGCTTGCGATATGAAGGATTGCCCTCCTTATTTAAAAGAGTATATTTTTTATATGCGTGTTGTAAAAAACCGCTCGGAGAAAACCATTGAATCCTACTATCTTGACCTTAGACTGTATCTCAGGTATCTGAAGCAGAATCGTATGACGAATGTAAAGGACCCTGATGTTATCATTGATGTTCCCTTTGATGTTGTGACGAATATCAGCATCGCAGATGTGTATGAGTATCTGAACTATTCCGCTGAGGAACGGGGGAACAACGACAAGACCCGTGCACGCAAGATAGCTGCTCTGAAAAGCTTTTACAGGGCGGCTGCAAACAACAAGCTTTCCACCTATCATATTGATAAAAATCCCGTGGAGAATCTTGATGTACCGTCGCCTAAAAAGCCTAAGCCGAAGTATCTTGATCTTGACGACAGCAGGAGACTTCTTGAAAGCGTCAGCCTGGAAAGTGACAGCTATGAACGGGATTTCTGCATACTTATGCTTTTCCTGAACTGCGGTATGAGACTTGCCGAGCTGGTGGGTATCAATCTGCAGGATGTGGATTTTGAGGACAGGACAATCAGGCTTCTGGGAAAGGGCAGTAAGGAACGTATCATTCACATGAACGAGGGATGTGCGGAGGCTATCATGAATTATCTGGCTGTGCGTCCCGAGGGCGAGACGGATGCTCTTTTCCTCAGCAAGCGTAAGACACGCATCAGCAGAAGACGGGTACAGCAGATAGTCGAGAACAGCATTAAACGCATCGGCATGGAAAACAGGGGACTTTCAACTCACAAGCTCCGTCATACGGCTGCAACCCTTATGTATCAGTACGGAAACGTTGACCCTATGGTCCTCAAGGAGATACTTGGACACGCAAGCGTATCTACAACGGAAATATACACTCACCTTACAAATGACAATGTAAGAACCGCTCTTGATTCCAATCCTCTTTCAGACGAAGGCGTCAGAAAAAAACGAAGGAAAAGCAAGGAATAATTTCATTCCGTAAAATCAATACTAATTATTGTTGTCAGCAGTAGTTATTTGCAGAGGAAATGTAATGAAAGGAAAAGGACTATGGAGACTATAAAGACGGAAAGCACGTTCATCAGTTCAAACGGCATCGACAGCGTTCATTATTATGTTTACACAAGCGGGGAAGGGGAGGCTCAGCCTAAGGCGGTCATCCAGATACTTCACGGGATGTGCGAGCATGCGGAGAATTATGAGGAATTCATTGAGCGGCTCTGCGGCCGCGGATATGCAGTTATCATGCATGATTTTCTGGGACACGGAAAAACTGCTGCGGATGACAGAGATCTTGGCTTTTTTGCTCTGAAATACGGATGGATATATCTTGTCAGGGACGCAAGGACGGTCACTGTCAAGGCACATGAGATATTTCCCGGGATACCCGTATATCTGATCGGGCATTCTATGGGTTCGCTGGTGGCAAGAGCCTATATGTCAAAATACAGTCATGATATTGAGGGAGCTGTTCTCATGGGAACGGTTGGAAGGCACATGGGTGCTCCCGCAGGTATTATTATGGCGGATGCGGAGATATATCTTCACGGAGAGAAATCACGTTCAAAGACCATCAGCAGGATACTTTATGATCTTGGCAATATCAGGATATCCAATCGTCACTGCAATATGGACTGGGTTTCCCGTGACGAGAAAGCTGCCGCAAGATATGTCTCCGATAAGAAAAGCAATTTCATTTTTACGGCATCGGCTTACAGGGACGTATTCATGCTGCTGGAATACTGTTCGTCATCAAAATGGTACGGCAGAGTGCGTAAGGATATCCCTATGCTTATAATGTCGGGAAGCGACGATCCTGTGGGAGCATACGGCAGGGGAGCGGCTGACCTGTGGAACTGTCTGATAAAGCACGGATTCACCAAAACGGAGATACGTATCTGGGACGGATGCCGTCATGAGCTGCTTCACGAGCTTAACAAGGATGAGGTCATGGAAAACGTGATAGGATGGCTTGACAGGCATAATGAATCAAACTAAGCTTTCGGAGGAATGACAAGTGTTTGCTAAAATTAACAGTCTGGGTCTGTTCGGGCTTAATGCATTCCCGGTGCAGGTGGAAACGGAGATAAGCAGGGGAACTCCGTGCTTTGATATAGTAGGTCTTGCGGACACCGTTGTAAAGGAGAGCCGTGAGAGGATAAAGGCGGCTATGAGAAGCTGTGATGTGAAATTCCCTCTGGCAAGGGTGATAATCAATCTCGCTCCCGCTGATACGAAAAAGACGGGAAGCATGCACGATCTTGCCATATTTGCTGCACTGCTTAAGGTCACGGGCATTATTGAGGACAATACGGACAAGTCTGCATTTATCGGAGAGGTATCTCTTAACGGTGATGTCCGTGCAGTGAACGGTGTGCTGCCTATGGTCATTCTTGCAAAGAATGAAGGTTTCGAGAGCGTGTTCGTTCCTGCTGCCAATCTGTACGAGGCAAGCGTCGTTGACGGGATAGACGTTTACGGAGTTGAGCATGTTTCCGAGCTGATAAAGCATTTTTCACGGGAAGCTGTTCTGCTTCCTGCGGAGAAATATGTTGTCCGTCCCGAAAGCAGATTTGACGATGTTGATTTTTCCGAGGTCAAGGGTCAGCAGACTGTGAAAAAGGCGATGGAGATAGCAGCCTGCGGCGGACATAATCTGCTTATGGTGGGAAGCCCCGGCTCGGGTAAGTCAATGCTGGCAAAAAGACTTCCCACGATTCTTCCCGCCATGACATTTACAGAATCAATTGAGACTACTAATATCCATTCCATATGCGGCATGGTATCGAGAGAGCATCCCCTTATCACCAAGCGTCCCTTCAGATCTCCGCATCACAATATTTCCGGTGCGGGTCTGTCCGGCGGCGGATCTGTTCCGGGCCCGGGTGAGATTTCCCTTGCACATAACGGTGTGCTGTTCCTTGATGAGCTTCCCGAATTCAGCAGGCAGGCACTTGAAAGCCTGCGTCAGCCGCTGGAGGACAGACAGATCACTATTTCCAGAGCGTCAGGCTCGGTTACATATCCATGCTCATTTATGCTTGTGGCTGCGATGAATCCATGTCCCTGCGGTTATATGGGACATCCTACAAGAGAATGCATTTGCTCAAAAAAGGCTGCTCACAGCTACATCAACCGTATCAGCGGACCATTGCTTGATCGGTTCGATATACAAGTTGAAGTTTCCCCCGTGGAATTTGACAGCCTGTCTTCAAGAGCTAAGGAGGAATCCTCGGCGGCTATCAGGGAAAGGGTGCAGGCGGCAAGAGAGATACAGCAGAAACGATTTGCGGGAACAAATATCAGCTGTAATGCACGGATAACTGCGGACATCATGCAGGATGTATGTCCTGTAACGGACAAGGGAACGGAGCTTCTGAAAAATGTATTTGAGAAGATGGGGCTTTCGGCACGTGCATATGACCGTATACTAAAGGTATCACGGACAATTGCCGATATGGACGGCAGCGAAGTGATAGACAAGCCTCACATTGCCAGAGCGGTGCAGTTCAGGAGCCTTGACAGGAAATACTGGCAGAACTGATGGGGGAACTTATGAGATATACTATTATTGAGATACACGATGAAGATCACGGCTGCGAAGAAGTACTGTCGGATATTATTATGGATGAGGTCCTGCTGGAGGACAGCGAAGGCAGAAGAGTGTGGAGAAGGATACCCGACAAATGGCTTGGGGATAACGGGCTTGACTGCGGGGACGTTATAGAATTGGAATGAACATACAGCGGGAGTTTCTCGGACATAATGCTGATATAATTTTCAGCATTATGTCCGAGATTTCTTTGCATTGGTATAAATGCACACAAAATTACCAAAACTTTTGTTCAAAAGGTAAAAGTTGAAATATGCCGGAATAATCTCTTGACAAAGATTGATAAGTGTTATATAATAATATACTGTATCATAATGTAAACTTATGCCTGTTTTACAAAAGTGAGTTATACCCTTTGTCATTTCGCATAAATTTATGCGGTGTCATTCGGCGTATCAATGGTTTTGGAAACCCACAGGTAATTTTATGAGGAGGAGAGTCCGCCTATGGTGAATGTAAAGCCGGTGCAGCTCGGCAAGACTACTCGTATGAGCTTCGGAAAGATCAACGAAGTTATCGAGATGCCTAACCTTATCGAGGTGCAGAAAAATTCCTACAGATGGTTTCTTGAGGAGGGACTTAAAGAAGTATTCCGTGACGTTGCAGCCATAACCGATTACAACGGTAATCTGGTGCTCAATTTCGTTGACTACCGCTTCGATGAGAAGGCAAAGTACAGCATTGCGGAATGTAAGGAAAGAGATGTAACTTACGCAGCTCCCCTGAGAGTTAAAGCGACTCTCTGGAACAAGGAAACCGGAGACGTTAAGGAAAACGAAGTCTTTATGGGTGATTTCCCGCTCATGACTGACAGCGGAACCTTCGTAATCAACGGTGCGGAGCGTGTTATCGTTTCACAGCTTGTTCGTTCCCCGGGTGTTTATTATTCCTTTGAAAAGGACAAGACAGGTAAGGACCTTTTCAAGACGACGGTTATCCCCAACAGAGGCGCATGGCTGGAATATGAAATGGATTCCAACGATGTTGTTTATGTCAGAATAGATAAGAACAGAAAAATTCCCATCACTACATTTATCAGAGCTCTCGGTATCGGTACCGATGCTGAGATCGAGGAAATGTTCGGTGTGGATGAGCGTCTTAATCAGACTATTCTCCAGAAGGACGCTACAAAGAATACAGAAGAGGCACTTCTTGAAGTGTACAAGAAGCTCCGTCCCGGCGAGCCTCCTACGGTTGACAGTGCTCTTTCTCATATTAATATGCTTTTCTTCGATGCGAAGAGATATGATCTTGCTCGTTTCGGAAGATATAAGTTCAATAAGAAGCTTGGTGTGGGCACACGTATTTCCGGCCACTATCTTTCAAGACCTGTTGCTGATCCAATGACAGGCGAGATCATTGCTGACGAGGGTGAGCTTATCACCTATGAGAGAGCAATGGAGATCGAGCAGGCAGGCGTTACTGAGGTATGGCTCAATGTTGAGCATAAGGAGACTGTTGTTTCTCCTACAGGCGAAACACACAACCGTGTTGAGCAGAGAGAGGTCAAGGTAATCGGCAACGGTATGGTCGATATTACCAAGTATGTTGATTTTGATGTTGAGCAGTACGGTATAAATGAGCTTGTTTCCTACAAGGTGCTCAAGGATATCCTTGAAACTGCTGCCGATAACGATGAGCTTGAGGAAATGGTCAAGAAGCGTGCCGATGAGCTTGTTCCCAAGCACATTACTCTTGATGATATTTTCTCCACTATCAGCTATTTTATTAATCTCTGCGAAGGTGTGGGCATCGTTGACGATATCGACCACCTGGGCAACAGACGTATCCGTTCTGTAGGCGAGCTTCTCCAGAATCAGTTCAGGATAGGCTTTGCAAGAATGGAAAGAGGTATTCGTGAGAGAATGAATACCCAGGCTACAGATATGGAGACCATTACTCCCCAGGGTCTTATCAATATCAGACCCATAACTGCGGCTATCAAGGAATTCTTCGGTTCATCTCCTCTGTCACAGTTCATGGATCAGAATAATCCTCTTGCGGAGCTTACTCACAAGAGACGTCTTTCCGCTCTGGGTCCCGGCGGTCTTTCCCGTGACCGTGCCGGATTCGAGGTTCGTGACGTACATTACTCCCACTACGGAAGAATGTGTCCTATCGAGACTCCTGAAGGTCCTAACATCGGACTTATCTCCTATCTCGCTTCCTTTGCAAGGATAAACGAGTACGGATTTATCGAGGCTCCTTACCGCAAGGTTGACAAGGCTACAGGCGTTGTTACCGATGAAGTTGTTTACATGACAGCTGACATTGAGGATAACTATACTGTCGCTCAGGCTAACGAACCTCTTACAGAAGATAACAAGTTTGCACGTCCTAAGGTCAATGCACGTTACAGAGACCAGATCCTTGAATGCGAGAGAGAACGTGTTGATTTCATGGATGTATCGCCTAAGATGGTCGTATCCATCGCTACAGCTCTCATTCCATTCCTGGAGAACGATGACGCTAACCGTGCCCTCATGGGTGCGAACATGCAGCGTCAGGCTGTGCCTCTTCTCAAGACTGAGGCTCCTATCGTCGGAACAGGTATGGAGTACAAGTCTGCTGTTGACTCGGGCGTATGTATCATTTCCGATTATGACGGTGTTGTTGAGCATGTTTCTGCCGACGAGATCGTTATCAAGGAAGGTACAGGTGCTACACACACATACAAGCTTACAAAGTTCAAGCGTTCCAACCAGGGTACCTGTGTAAATCAGCGGCCTATCGTTGATAAGGGTGAAGAGGTACACAAGGGTCAGGTTCTCGCTGACGGTCCCGCTACAAGCAACGGTGAGATCTCCATCGGTAAGAATGCCCTCATTGGCTTCATGACCTGGGAAGGCTACAACTACGAGGATGCCGTTCTCCTTAACGAGCGTCTTGTAAGAGAAGATATGTACACCTCTGTTCATATTGAAGAATATGAGATCGAGGAAAGAGATACAAAGCTGGGTGCCGAAACTATCACAAGAGATATCCCCAACGTTGGTGAGGACGCTCTCAAGGATCTGGACGACCGCGGAATCATCCGTATCGGTGCAGAGGTAAGAGCAGGCGATATCCTTGTCGGTAAGGTAACACCTAAGGGTGAAACTGAGCTTACTGCCGAGGAAAGACTTCTTCGTGCTATCTTCGGTGAAAAGGCTAAGGAAGTAAGAGACAATTCCCTTAAGGTTCCTCACGGTGAAGCAGGCGTTGTTGTTGATGTTAAGATATTCACCCGTGAGAACTGCGAGGAGCTTTCTCCCGGAGTTAATAAGCTCGTAAGATGCTACATTGCTCAGAAGCGTAAGATCTCCGTAGGCGATAAGATGGCGGGCCGTCACGGAAACAAGGGTGTCGTTTCACGTATCCTTAAGTCCGAGGACATGCCCTTCCTTCCCGACGGAACTCCTCTGGATATCGTGCTGAATCCTCTGGGCGTACCTTCACGTATGAACATCGGTCAGGTTCTTGAGGTCCATCTCGGTATGGCTGCAAGAAAGCTTGGCTGGAAGATCATGACTCCTGTATTCGACGGTGCACACGAGGAGGATATCCGTGCATGCTTCCGTGAGGCAGGCATGGATGAGGACGGCAAGATCGTTCTCCGTGACGGACGTACAGGTGAGCCCTTCGATAACCGTGTAACAGTCGGAATCATGTACTACCTTAAGCTCCATCACCTTGTTGACGATAAGATCCACGCTCGTTCTGTTGGTCCTTACTCACTGGTAACACAGCAGCCTCTCGGCGGTAAGGCTCAGTTCGGCGGACAGCGTTTCGGTGAGATGGAAGTTTGGGCTCTGGAGGCATACGGTGCAGCTTACACTCTCCAGGAGATCCTTACAGTCAAGTCTGACGATACAGTAGGACGTGTAAAGACCTATGAGGCGATCGTTAAGGGTCAGAATGTTCCCAAGCCATGCATCCCCGAAGCATTCCGAGTTCTTGTCAAGGAGCTTCAGTCCCTTTCTCTTGATGTTCGTGTTATGGACGTTGAGGGTCAGGAGATCGACCTCAAGCAGACATATGATGATGAGGATCTGGTTCCTCCTCCTGTTTCCGATGCAGATGATTCAGAATTTGATGATATCGGCGAGGGCGTTTACGAGGATGGAGATCTTGATGACGGATTCTCCGTTGAAGAGGGCGAGGATGATGATGATTTCGGTGCTTTTGATGAAAGCGACGATGAAGATCTTGCATTCGACGACGATTCTGACGACCTCATTTAAGTAAATTCAACTCAAATACCATGCTTTTCCCGAGGAGATGTCCTCGGGGAAAGTGATACTATAAACTCTATCTGATAAGGAGTGGAAGCATTTGGATTTCAGCGTTTTTGAATCTATAAAAATCGGTCTTGCTTCACCGGAGCAGATCAAAAACTGGTCCTACGGCGTTGTCACCAAGCCCGAAACCATCAACTACAGAACTCAGAAGCCCGAACGTGACGGTCTCTACTGTGAAAAGATCTTTGGCCCGACTAAGGATTGGGAGTGTCACTGCGGTAAGTATAAGAAGATCCGCTTCAAGGGCAAGGTCTGTGAACGCTGCGGAGTTGAGGTTACACGTGCTAAGGTAAGACGTGAAAGAATGGGTCACATTGAGCTTGCAGCTCCTGTTTCCCACATCTGGTATTTCAAGGGTACTCCGTCAAGAATCGGTCAGGTGCTTGAGATCTCTCAGAAGCGTCTTGAAGAGATTCTTTACTTTACTAAATATATTGTTACAGACGCAGGCAGCACTGAGCTTGTAAAGAAGCAGCTGCTCAGCGAAAAAGAATATGCTGATATGTGCGAAAAGTACCGCGATAACGATGACGAGGGCTTTTACGCAGCAATGGGTGCCGAGGCTATCAAGGATCTTCTTGAAGAGTACGACCCCAAGAGATACAATCAGTATATTGTAAAATACATCGAAAAGTTCTCGGCTGTTACAGGTCTTTCCGAACAGGAGATACGCGATTTCCTTGCAAAGAGACTTTATGTTATCACTGATAACGGCGGATGCGAGGATTTCGAGGTTGGTCAGGTCATTAAGAGATCTGTTTACAATTACGATGTAATGAAGTACAACAGAGTTCAGGATGAGCTTGGCTCAGGTCTTTCCATTAAGGTGGATACAGGTTCTCCTTACATTGTTTCCCTTTTTGATGAGAAGATCGCTGAGGCTAATGTAAACGGCGAATACGATGAGATCGCTGACAAGTCAAAGTGGGTCAACTGTCTTGAATGGGTTTCCAATGAGCTTAAGGCTGAGCTTAAGGATCTTCCTGCGGGTCAGAAGAAGATCAAGCTCCTCAAGAGACTTGAGATCATCGAGTCCTTCCGTCTTTCCGGCAACAAGCCTGAATGGATGGTTCTGGATGTTGTTCCCGTAATTCCCCCCGATCTCCGTCCTATGGTCATGCTGGACGGCGGACGTTATGCAACCTCAGATCTTAATGATCTTTACAGACGTGTTATCAACCGTAATAACCGCCTTAAGAAGATGCTGGAGCTTGAAGCTCCCGACATCATCATCCGCAACGAGAAGAGAATGCTTCAGGAGGCTGTTGACGCACTTATCGACAACGGCCGTCACGGCAGACCTGTTACAGGCCCTAACAACCGTGCTCTTAAGTCTCTCTCCGATATGCTCAAGGGTAAGCAGGGACGCTTCCGTCAGAACCTTCTGGGTAAGCGTGTTGACTACTCCGGACGTTCGGTTATCGTTGTAGGACCCGAACTCAGAATGTATCAGTGCGGTCTTCCTAAGGAGATGGCTCTGGAGCTCTTCAAGCCCTTCGTTATGAAGCGTCTTGTTGATACAAAGGTAGTTAACAATATCAAGTCTGCAAGAAAGATGGTTGACCGTGCTAAGAATGAGGTATGGGATGCACTGGAGAATGTTATCAAGGATCATCCTGTTCTTCTGAACCGTGCACCTACACTTCACCGTCTCGGTATCCAGGCATTTGAGCCTATCCTCGTTGAGGGACGTGCTCTTAAGCTCCATCCTCTGGTATGTACAGCGTTCAACGCCGATTTCGATGGTGACCAGATGGCTGTGCATCTTCCCCTTTCCGCAGAAGCTCAGGCTGAGGCAAGATTCCTCATGCTTGCTGCCAATAACCTTCTGAAGCCTTCCGACGGACGTCCCGTTGCAGTTCCTACACAGGATATGGTCCTCGGTTCATACTACCTCACAATGAAGAAAGAGGGAGAAAAGGGCGAAGGCAAGGTATTCCGTGATGTAAGCGAAGCTCTTATGGCTTACCAGGAGGGCGTTGTTTCACTTCATGCTGCTATCAAGGTAAGACTTTCCAAGGTGATCGGTGACAGGACTGTTTCCAAGATCATCGACTGCACAGTCGGCCGTCTTATTTTCAATGAGAATATTCCTCAGAATCTGGGTTATGTTGACAGAACAAATTCCGACAAGCAGTTTGATCTTGAGATCGACTTCCTTGTAAAGAAGAAGCAGCTTTCCCAGATCATCGAACGCTGCATTCATATTCACGGCACTACAACAACCTCTGAGGTTCTTGACAAGATCAAGGCTCTGGGCTTTAAGTTCTCCACAAGAGCTGCTATCACAGTTGCTGTATGTGATGCTGAGATCCCTAAGGAGAAGGCTGATATCCTGGAAGCTGCCGATAAGAAGGTTGATAAGATCAACGCAATGTACAGACGTGGCTTTATCTCCGCTGCCGAGAAGTCCAGACGATTCATTGAGATCTGGAACGGTGCTACCGATGAGGTTACAGACGCTCTGAAGGCAGGTCTTGACCAGTATAACCCTATATTTATGATGGCTGACTCCGGTGCCCGTGGTTCTATGAACCAGATCAGACAGCTGGCAGGTATGCGTGGACTTATTGCCAATACTTCAGGTTCCACAATCGAGATGCCTATCAGAGCTAACTATCGTGAAGGTCTTAACATCCTGGAATACTTCATCTCATCCCGTGGTGCACGTAAGGGTCTTGCCGATACGGCTCTCCGTACAGCTGACTCCGGTTATCTTACCCGTCGTCTCGTAGACGTTTCTCAGGATGTTATCATCCGTGAAGAGGACTGCTGCACAGATGAGGGTATTGAGATCTACACAATTAAGAATGGCAATGAAATTATCGAGCCTCTCCAGGAGAGACTTGTCGGCCGTTATCTCCTTGAAGATTTCCGTGACGCTGCTACAGGCGAGCTTATCGTAAGCAAGAATAAGCTTATGAATGAAGCAGATGCTAAGAAGATCGTTGACAGCGGCGTTGAGAAGATCAAGATCCGTTCTGTTCTTACATGTAAGGCAAAGTTCGGCGTTTGTGCAAAGTGCTACGGTGCTAACCTTGCAAACAGCAATCTTGTTGCAGTAGGTGAGGCTGTTGGTACGATCGCTGCTCAGTCTATCGGTGAGCCCGGTACACAGCTTACAATGAGAACCTTCCATACGGGCGGTATCGCTTCCGCAGAAGATATCACACAGGGTCTTCCCCGTGTTGAGGAGCTTTTCGAGAGCAGACGTCCAAAGGGTGCGGCTATTATTGCCAAGTTCGGCGGTAAGACACGTATCGAAGAGATCAAGAAGACAAGAAACATCATCATCACAGATCCCGAAACAGGCGTAGAGGAGTATTATCCTGTTCCTTATGGATTTAAGATCAAGATCCATGAGGGAGCTGAGGTCCAAAAGGGTGAGGCACTTACAGAAGGTTCCGCATATCCTGTTGATATTCTTGATATTCTCGGTGTTCAGGCTGTTGAGAATTATATCATCACCGAAGTGCAGAAGGTTTACCGTCTGCAGGGTGTTGATATCAACGATAAGCACATTGAAGTTATCGTTCGCCAGATGCTCAAGAAGGTCAGAGTTGAGGACGGCGGTTCGGGATATCTGCTTCCCGGATCTGTTGTTGACAAGAGCGAGATCGATGCAGAAAATGCCAAGATACAGGCGAGAATGGATGCAGGCGAAGAGGGTCTTACCTTCGCAACCTACAGACCTATGCTCCAGGGTATCACAAAGGCATCCTCCAACTCCGACAGCTTCCTTTCTGCTGCTTCCTTCCAGGAAACAACCAAGGCTCTTACTGATGCTGCTATCAAGTGCAAGAGCGACCACCTCCTGGGTCTTAAGGAGAACGTTCTTATTGGTAAGCTCATTCCTGCAGGTACAGGTATGGATGTTTATAACAACGTTCAGCTGGTACGAAGCGAAAGCACGATCGAGCACCATGTCTGATGCAGATGAAACAGCGGGGTGTCTTCTGATGAACCGTCAGCGGATGACATGACTATACTAATAACGATACCGGACGGTTTATGCTGTCCGGTATTTTATATGGTAAAATGTTATAAAACGGAAGTCTCCGAGTATTGCGAATATGTGCAAAAGGGATAAAACAAAATTATTCTGCAAAATTTGTATAAAATGCTTGACATTCGGAAAAAATCCGTGTATAATATGATAATGTGTGATAGAAAATTACACTAATAATATGAAAGGAGATGTATCAATGCCTACCTTTAATCAGTTAGTCCGTAAGGGAAGAGACGTTATCGCTAAGAAGTCTACAGCACCTGCTCTTCAGAAGGGTTACAACTCTAAGAAGAAGACTGCTATCGATCTGAGCTCTCCTCAGAAGAGAGGCGTATGTACAGCTGTTAGAACTGCTACACCTAAGAAGCCTAACTCAGCTATGAGAAAAATTGCCAGAGTTAAGCTTACAAACGGTCACGAAGTAACTGCTTACATTCCCGGTATCGGCCATAACCTTCAGGAACACTCTGTTGTACTCATCAGAGGCGGTAGAGTTAAGGACCTCCCCGGTGTGCGTTACCACATCATCAGAGGTACACTTGATACTCAGGGCGTTGCCAAGAGAAATCAGGCTCGTTCTAAGTACGGTGCAAA
This sequence comes from Huintestinicola sp., assembly GCA_051882495.1. Taxonomy (GTDB): domain Bacteria; phylum Bacillota; class Clostridia; order Oscillospirales; family Ruminococcaceae; genus Huintestinicola. The sequence goes on from JBJERX010000009.1 coordinate 20,398, forward strand.
GAAGCCTAAGGCCGGAGCAGCTAAGTAATCGCTGCAGAATTTAAACTCTGTTAAACCACATTGACCATAATTACTATATGCAGTCAGGCATTTTATATATATAAGATCCTCTGCAATGGACAAGACGGGTCACAAATACCGTGAAACACACGGTATCGTGGATTGAAACGAGTACCTATGATATCATTACTATGAAGGAGGGAAGTATTGTGCCAAGAAGAGGTAAAATTGCTAAGCGTGAGGTTCTCCTCGACCCTGTGTACAATTCTGAAATTGTAACACGTCTCATCAACAACATCATGCTCGACGGTAAGAAGGGTGTTGCTCAGAAGATCGTTTACGGTGCTTTTGAGATCGTTGCTGAAAAGACAGGAAAGGATGCTCTCGAAGCATTCAACGAGGCTATGGAAAACATCATGCCTCTGCTCGAAGTAAAGGCTCGTCGTGTCGGCGGTGCTACTTATCAGGTTCCTATGGAGGTTAGACCTGAAAGAAAGCAGACACTGGGACTCAGATGGCTCACAACTTATTCAAGAGCAAGAAACGAAAGAACTATGAAGGAAAGACTCGCAGCTGAAATCATGGATGCTATGAACGGTGTCGGCGGTGCATGCAAGAAGCGTGAGGATACTCATAAGATGGCTGAAGCTAACAAGGCATTTGCTCACTACAGATGGTGATCGCAGCCTTTTAAGGCGAAGCTATGCGTTTAAACGTGACGGCTGCGGTCTAACAGCCGCAGCTATTAATTGGAGGAAAAGTTATGCCAAGAGATTGTTCACTTGAAAAAACAAGAAATATTGGTATAATGGCCCACATCGATGCTGGTAAAACTACCACCACCGAGCGTATTCTTTTCTATACCGGTGTTAACTACAAGATCGGTGAAACACATGAGGGTGCGTCCACAATGGACTGGATGGAGCAGGAGAAGGAGAGAGGTATCACAATCACTTCTGCGGCTACAACAGCTCATTGGGCAGGCCATAGAATCAATATTATCGACACCCCCGGCCACGTTGACTTTACAGTAGAGGTTGAGCGTTCTCTTCGAGTTCTTGACGGTTCTGTAACTGTTCTGTGTGCTAAGGGCGGCGTTGAGCCCCAGACTGAAACCGTTTGGCGTCAGGCTGATAATTATCACGTTCCCAGAATGGTATACGTAAATAAGATGGATATCATGGGTGCAAACTTCTACCGTGTTGTAGATATGATGCATGATCGTCTTAAGTGCAATGCCGTTCCTATTCAGCTTCCTATCGGTTCTGAGGCTGACTTTAAGGGAATCGTTGACCTTGTTGAAATGAAGGCTGAGGTTTATTACGATGACCTCGGTAAGGATATGCGTGATGAGGAGATCCCCGCTGATCTTCTTGATAAGGCTAAGGAATACCATGAGAAGCTCGTTGAAGCAGCTGCTGAAATGGACGATGAGATCATGGAGAAGTATCTCGAAGGTGAAGAACTCACTGTTGAAGAGATCAAGAAGTGCATCCGTAAGGGCTGCGTAGAGAACAAGCTCATTCCTGTTTGCTGTGGTACATCATACAGAAATAAGGGCGTTCAGAAGCTCCTTGATGCTATTGTTGACTATATGCCTTCTCCTCTCGATATTCCTGCTATCAAGGGTGTAAACCCCGATACAAATGAGGAAACTGAAAGACCTGCAGATGACAGTGCTCCTTTCGCTGCACTGGCATTTAAGATCGCTACAGACCCCTTTGTTGGTAAGCTCTGCTACTTCAGAGTTTATTCCGGTTCTGTTGACGCAGGTGCTACTGTTCTTAATGCAACTAAGGACAACTCTGAAAGAATGGGTCGTATCCTTCAGATGCACTCCAACCAGAGAAAGGATATTGATACTGTATACGCAGGCGATATCGCTGCTTGCGTTGGTCTTAAGAACACAACTACAGGTGATACACTTTGTGATCCCAAGAACCCTGTAATTCTCGAATCCATGGAATTCCCCGAGCCTGTTATCCAGCTCGCTATTGAGCCTAAGACTAAGGCCGGTCAGGAAAAGATGGGTATCGCTCTTGCGAAGCTCGCAGAAGAGGATCCTACATTCAAGACATGGACAGATGACGAAACAGGACAGACAATCATTGCCGGCATGGGTGAGCTTCACCTCGACATTATCGTTGACCGTATGCTCCGTGAGTTCAAGGTCGAGGCTAATGTTGGTGCACCTCAGGTTGCTTATAAGGAAACAATCAAGAAGCTTGCAGACGTTGACCACAAGTACGCTCGTCAGTCGGGTGGTAAGGGTCAGTACGGTCATGTTAAGATCAAGGTTGAGCCTAATGAGTCCGGTAAGGGTTATGAGTTTGTAAATGCTGTTGTCGGCGGTGCTATTCCTAAGGAATACATTCCTGCTGTTGACAAGGGTATTCAGGGTGCAATGAAGGCCGGTGTTCTTGCCGGTTATCAGGTAGTTGACGTAAAGGTAACACTTTATGATGGTTCTTACCACGAAGTCGACTCTTCTGAAATGGCATTCTCCATTGCCGGTTCTATGGCATTCAAGGAGGCTATGAAGAAGGCTGATGCTTGCATTCTTGAGCCTATGATGAAGGTATCTGTTTTCGTTCCTGAGGACTTCATGGGTACTGTAATCGGTGACCTTAACTCTCGCCGTGGTCAGATCCTCGGTCAGGAAGTTAACAATGGTACAGCTCAGGTAGATTCTATCGTTCCTCTCTCTGAAATGTTCGGTTATTCCAATGACCTTCGTTCCAAGACGCAGGGACGCGGTAACTACTCTATGGAGCCCCACAGCTATACTGAGGTTCCCAGATCTGTTGCTGAGAAGATCATCTCTGCTCGTAACAAGAACGCTGACTAATTTCAAGCGTATATTAAAATATTTACAAAATTATACTTGCATTTTGCATTATTTTCTGTTACAATATAAACAATATGCAAAATGCATAGTATAAGGTATATTAAAAGGAGGAAATTTCCAATGGCAAAGGCTAAATTTGAAAGAACCAAACCCCATGTAAACATTGGTACAATCGGTCACGTTGACCATGGTAAGACAACTCTTACTGCTGCTATCA
>JBJERX010000010.1:0-5536 GCA_051882495.1 Huintestinicola sp.
AGTTCCTGTACATTCTTTACGGCGGGTTTCTGTATGTTTTATTATACTGCTTACAGCACTATTCAACCACAAAAGAGGGTAAAACTAAAGCCGATGAAATAAGGGCAATAATGAGTTCCATACTAATGTTAGGCAGATCCAGACAGTGCTTTCTATGGTTGTCTATGCAACGCTATACAGCATCTATATTTCCATCGGCAAGTGGTAGTGCAGACAATTTTCATATTGCTGTCGGACTTGGGAATCTTTCAGTTGATGGTAGGAAAGGTCTGTTTGCAGGCGAACATTTTGACGGCGAAGATGATCTGCGGTATGGGCGAGGAAGAGGAATAGTATTGATTGATGGACAGCCACTAACAGGTTTGATAATTCCAAAGGTATCAAAAGAACGGTTGCTTGAACTTTTGCAGTAGTTGCAATCATCAAAATATGGTGCGGTGAAGCCGCAACCATATTTTGATGAAAGTGAGTGGATAGTATTACCCACTCACTTATGTGACTGTGATTTTTTAGAGTTTATTAACAATATTCTTATTATAACAAGTTACATTATAATGTGACTTTTCAGAAAAGGAGTGAAAAAATATTTGTCATTTTCTGCACAGACAAGAGGACGATGTTGGGTTGGAACAATACATATTAGTAATATGGTAAACGCCGGATTAACAAAAGAAGAATATGAACAGCCGGAATTTTTAGCAGATTATTTTATTAATTTGTGGGAAACGAGTGGTCAAGATAGGCAGGCTGGCATTGCGATTTGTTTATCCAAAGATGGTTGCTATCACGCACATATTGCTTGTTATGGTAACACAACAACTTTGAAGAAAGTATCTGATATACTTTTTAATTCACACATTGAGCCACAGTTAGGTGGCAAAGACCAGCTTAGATCATACTTGTTGAAACAGGGTATGTTAACAATAATGGTGAATATAAAACATTTGAAATGCCTGCTGTAGAGTACACAAGCGCCAATCAAATGCGATTTCTTGCAATGCAGCAAGAACAAAATGAATCAATCAAAGAGGCATTAAGGCAATTTGGAGCAGATGTATAATCTATACGCTTTCTAACGTTTTATAAAGTAATTATTTTTTTTTGGAGGTTTTATTATGAAGAAGGTTATTAATGGTAGACTGTATAATACTGAAACGGCTGAATATATTGGCTATGATGAATACGGCAATGTAGGCGATTGTCATTGGTGGTGCGAAAGCCTGTTCAAAAAACGCACAGGTGAATTCTTCTTATTTTGTGAAGGGGGTGCATTTAGCCAATATGGCAAACAGCTGCGTTACAATGAATGGAGTGAAGGCAGAGAAATAATGCCACTATCTATCGCTGCCGCAAAAGAGTGGGTAGAAGAACATTTGAGTTACGAAAAGTATGTAAGATGCTTCGGCGAAGTTGAAGAATGATGTGGGGTATATTTATGGAAAATGATAATATGAACGTAATAGCAGAGTTAGAACAGAGAACAAAAGATGCCCATAAACAAACGAAAGATGCAATAAATGCTGCAAAAGTATGGTTTTACAATATGACAGGCATATCATTAATTACACCTAATGATATAACTAAAAATGGGAAGGAGGATTCAGATGGAAACAGATAATAAGAACTCAGTGCCTATATGGCAAAAGACTAACCTAACACTAACAGAAGCTGCTGAATATACCGGTATAGGAGTCAATAAGCTACGTGAAATGACTAATAGTGATAAATGCACTTTTGTTTTATGGGTTGGCAATAAACGATTGATTAAGCGAAAACTGATAGACGAGTATTTAGCAAAAGCATTTTCGATATAACTGCATATTTGGGGGTTGACAAAGAGGACATGGCAGGTTATAATATACTTGAACGTGTCCTCTTTTGTCTATGAAAGGATTTGATTTTATGGCAATAGAGAGACGCAAGGACAATAAAAACCATGTGCTGAAAGATGGCGAACATCAGCGTTCAAATGGTACATATGAGTATAAATGGAGGGATAATAAAGGTAAACGCCATTCTGTTTACGCCAAAACTCTTGACGAACTTAGAGCAAAGGAAATTGATGTCATAAGAGATGCGTTAGATGGAATTAGAGCAGACAAGAATGCTATTACAATCAATGACTTGTACTATCGTTGGGAGCAGCTCAAAAAAGGCTTAAAAGCTAACACATTCCAAAACTACAAGTATATGTATAGTCAATTTGTTGAGCAGGATTTTGGCAATACACACATTGCTGATTTAAAGCGTTCAGATGTAAGAGCCTTTTATAACTATCTTGCAGATGAACGACATGTTAAGGCAAATACGATTGATACTATACATACAGTTTTACATCAGGTGTTAGAACTTGGGGTTGAAGATGACTATCTTCGTTATAATCCCTCTGATAATGCCTTAAAAGAGTTAAAAAGAGCACACAATAACGATTCAGAAAAGAAACGTGCATTAACAGTTTCAGAAGCAAACTTGTTTGAAAGCTTTCTTTTAACGGAAGGACAGTATCATAGATGGTATCCGATATTTACTATTATGATGTGGACAGGAATGCGTGTAGGAGAAATAACTGGTCTTAGATGGTGCGACATTGACCTTGAAGAAGGATTAATTAACGTTAATCATACGCTAGTTTACTTCGATAAAGGTGGTTCTGAAAGATGCGGTTTTGCCGTTAACACTCCCAAAACCAAAGCAGGAGAAAGAATTATTCCAATGCTGCCGAAAGTCAAAGAAGCATTTTTAATGGAAAAAGCGTATCAAGAGGAAATAGGACTTAAATGTAATGTGGTTGTTGATGGATATACAGATTTTATCTTCATCAATCGCTTTGGCGGCGTACAGCATCAAGGAACACTCAATAAAGCTCTTAGAAGAATTATCAGAGATTGTAATTATGAGGTGTTGGACAAGGGTATGAAAGACCCTGTGCTGCTTCCAAAGTTTAGCAACCATTCTCTTAGACACACTTTCACCACAAGAATGTGTGAAGCAGGCGTAAATATTAAAGCTATGCAAGATATATTAGGTCATGCTGATGCAGAAACAACGTTGCAGATTTATACAGATGCAACAAAGGATTTGAAAAAGTCTGAAATGATTGGCTTAAACGAGTTTTTCAAGACACAGGAAAGCCAAGAAAATGTGGGTTAATTCTTACGACCGTCTTACGACTGATTTACGACCATTTATAAAGACTTATGCAGATTTATATAATCAAGGCATAAAGGGTACATTACCCAATAACAGTTATATACACTTATAAAGGGTTATAAATTATTTGGTATGAGTTCCCCACGATGAAGTCTTTGGACTGAAAAAGCACGCATTTTAGCCGTTTTCAGGCTGCTGCAAAACAGAATTTGCGACACTTGCGACATCAGTGCGACAGCTTAAAGCGTTTTTAATTTTATTGTATTTTTCCGATACCTTAGTGCATAATGTTCATACTAAACACCATTAGAATTATGGAGAAGAAATCGCCGCAAAATCTTGCGTATATGGATTTTGCGGCGAGAGATTCCCATAATTCAATAGGTGTTTAGTATGATGTCCCCGTCCAGGCAATTCAAGCCTGAGTTCGGGGACTTTTTGTTTTCTGAAAATTTATAAGCTCAGGGTCGCAACAATAATTCATACTAATAACCATTTGTTCTATGGATAAAGACGGTGGATAGAATGCGTCCTATCAAGGAAAACGACCGCAGGCGGGCTTTAGCCCGGCAAGGGAGTTTGACGCAGAGAGGTCGCATTATAGCCGCCGTATTTTATCCATAGGTTAAATGGTTATTAGTATCATATATCATTTATTTGTAAAAATGCTCAGACTCCGTTTATACAGTCTAATAAAAAGGATAACCGCCGCTGCCGCTGTAAGTATCTCCGCTATTGGGAAGATCACCCACATAAGATATGTTTTCTCGGGTGATACACGGGCAATTGACGCAAAAATAAATGCAAACGGAAATACAAACAATGCTTGCCTGCAAATTGAAATTATCAGCGACTCTACACCGCCGCCTATTGCCTGAAATATTCCTTGGAATGCAATGTTGATGCCTGCAAATACAAAGCTTATCGATATGATACGCATTGCACTGATACATAATTCGTTGGTTTCTCCTGTCAGTCCGAACAATGAGGAAAAGGGCACAGCAAATATTTCTATAAGTACAAAGCCGACTGTCATTATTGCTGCAGTGTATATATGTCCGTACTTCACGCAGTCCTTTATTCTTTCTTTGTCACCCATTCCAAAGCTGTATGCTGTTATCGGCATAATAGCGTCACGCATTCCGAATGCAGCAAACAAAAGGAACTGCTGGATCTTATAGTAAAGTCCGTAAGCAGTTACGGCATTTTCTCCTATGCTACCAAGAATGACATTTAATCCATAAGTCATTACCGAAATAAGTGCCTGTGAAATGATTGCAGGCAATCCAATAGAATATATCTTCCCGATCATGCCTGCGGATGGAGCAAAATAACACAGCTTATTGGAGATAGCCGTATTCAATTTGATATGAAAAATTAATGCGGCAATAAATGATACTATCTGTCCGATAACAGTAGCATACGCCGCACCCTTTACACCCATTTCGGGAACGAAACCCAAGCCGTAAATAAGTATCGGGTCAAGAACTATATTCGTCACAGCACCGGCGATCTGGGCAATAGTTGAATACATAGAGTGTCCCGTTGCCTGAAGCAGCTTTTCATATATGGAGAAAAATGACATACCGAAAGAAAATACACAGCATACAGTAAGATAATCCGTACCCATTGAGAAAATAAGCGGGTTATCGGTCTGAGAACCGATGTATTTCCCAACTCCGAAAATACCAAACAGCAGAAAAACAAGATATATCACAAATGCAAGAAACGCTGCATTTCCTGCAGTTTTATTAGCACTTTCGCTGTCATTTCTTCCAAGACTCTGAGCTGTAAGGACATTCGCCCCGACGCCCGTTCCTATTCCTACAGCAACCATCAGTATCTGCAAAGGAAAGGCAAGAGTAAGTGCATTTAAAGCAGCTTCACCGTTATTCTGCATATTTGATACAAATGCACTGTCAACGATATTATATACCGCCTGAAGCACCATTGATACTATCATCGGTGCCCCCATTGATACCATCAGCTTCTTTACAGGAAGCACAGACATCTTATTCTCCCTTATATTTTCCATTTAAAACATCCTTTCAAAAAAAAGTGCGGCACTATGCGATTGGATTTACGCATAGTGCCACACATCTTTATATATTATACTGCTTTCTTTATTTTGTGTCAAAGGGATTTTTGCCTAAATGTAATGACGAAAAGCAAATGTTTTTTGAATAAATTCAAAAAGATATATATAATACTAATAACCATTTAACCTATGGATAAAATACGGCGGCTATAATGCGACCTCTCTGCGTCAAACACCCTTGCCGGGCAAAAGCCCGCCTGCGGTCGTTTTCCTTGATAGGACGCATTCTATCTACCGTCTTTATCCATAGAACAAATGGTTATTAGGGAAACGCTGAATAAATAGTCC
>JBJERX010000011.1:0-5461 GCA_051882495.1 Huintestinicola sp.
ATATATCTGACAGGCATAGGATCATCACAGGAGCCGATTGTTTCCGGACAGTCTATCATACCTGTGCTGTACAGTGTTTCGATGGCTGCACTGCTGTATGCTCCGAATTTCTTGTACAGCTCCGCATTTGTGATGTATCCTGCACTTTTCCTGTGGGATATACGGCGGTCAATGTATCTGAGGATTTTCATTTCATACAGGTTAATATCCATTTTTACCACTCCTTTGATACTGATTATATCACAGCACAGCAAATATTTCAATCAACCGCTCTGATATACGGGGCGGCTTTTTTGTAGGAGAAAACACATGAATAATCTTGATCTTGAAGCCCACTACAGGGCATGGAACAAAGAAGTGCGGGAGGAAGCGGAAAAGGCTGCCGAAGATGTACAGGATGAGATGTACGACCGTATTGTGGATACTACTCCCGTAAGAAGATATCCCTCAAAATCCGGTGTGGTGAATCACATCTCCAAAAAGGCAGGGAACGGCGTTAAGGCTGTGCGTGTGCAGGCTCCCGATTATGAACAGCCCGGGGCTATGAAGGCGGGATGGGTAAAGTCTGAGCTTAAGCTTGGAGGCAATGAGGTGTATGCGGTACGGAACAGGAATCAGCCTACCATTGTGCATCTTGTGAACTTTCCAACAAAGCATTATTCCCACGGAAAGCGGACGGGCATTATTACGGGTGACAAACAGTTCGTTTCTATGGCTCAGGAACAGGGCATGTACGAGCTTAACAAACGGATAGAAAAGATTTTTGAAAAGGGAGGCGGCAGCTGATGGCATCAAACAAATACGGATATATGGCGAAGATCGGCGTTGATGATACGGGTATGAAAAATGCCGATAAGGAGATCAATGCTCTTAACCGTGAGCTTAAGGCTGTTGACAAGGTTGTCAAGGAGAATGGCGAATCTGCGGAGATGCTTGCTCAGAGAGACGCTGTTCTTGCCGAGAAAACCAAGGCTCTCACCAACAAGCTTGAAGAGCTGAGGAAGATAGAGGCAAAGGTCAGACAGGAGGCAGACCCTGAGGGTGTAAGGCAGTTTGAACGTGAGCTTGCAAATGTTGAGGGACAGCTTAAAAACCTTAACCGCACTGCGGGCGAAACTGAGAAGGCATCTCTCAGTCTTTCCGATGTTGTGAAAAGTCAGCTTATTGCAGGGGCATTTGAAAAGCTTATTTCCGCTGCTGCAAGGGCGGGTCAGAAGCTTCTGGAATTCGGACAGGAGGGCATTGCTCTTGCATCGAATCTGCAGGAGGTACAGAACGTTGTTGACGTGACCTTCGGCAGTAACAACAGCAAGATATACGACTTTGCCGATACTGCCGCCGAGAAATTCGGTCTTGCTAAGCTGTCGGCTGAACAGTATGCGGGCACAATGGGTGCTCTGCTCAAATCCTCGGGCATTACTGAGGGCATAGATGACATGGCTGTATCTATCGCAGGACTTGCGGCGGATATGGCTTCTTTTTATAATCTCTCCTCCGATACTGCCTTTGAAAAAATTCGCTCGGGCATCTCGGGCGAGACCGAGCCGTTAAAGCAGCTGGGTATAAATATGTCCGTTGTGAATCTTGAAGCCTTTGCTATGTCACAGGGCATTGAAAAGTCCTGGAAATCCATGTCTCAGGCTGAACAGACGATGCTGAGATATAATTACCTCATGGCTCAGACTGCAGATGCACAGGGTGACTTTGCACGCACATCGGACAGCCTTGCTAATCAGCAGAGGATACTTGAACTTAATATGCAGAATGTTAAGGCTCAGATGGGTGAATCCCTTCTGCCTGTCGCTCAGCAGCTTATAGGGCTTGTGAATGAACATATGCCTGAGATAAGCGATGCTACCGAATTTCTCTCAGATGAGATGATACCAATAATTGAAGATCTCGCAAATCAGCTTGACGCATTTGTTGAGAACGGCGGGCTTGAAGATGTTGTTAATGGATTCAAGTGGTTTGTTGAGCATGGTGATACTCTCGTGAAGGTGTTTGTGGCAGTCTGGGGAACAGATAAGATCCTTGAATTCGGCTCTGCTCTTCTCGATGTACCTTTAAAAATTGAAGGTGTAATAAATGTTATGGACAAAATCCCCGGCAGGGCATCCAAAGCAAAAGAAACATTATTCAAGCTCGGAGAGACAGCTCAGACATCAGCTGATAAACTTGTAAATGCGTTCACAAAAGCAGAGGCACCTGTTACAGTTTCCCTGGGGGCAATGGCAGCAGCAGCCATCGCGGCAGCGGCAGCTATTGCATCTGCTATTGCTATCGCTGATGAACTTAATACCATTGCCGAAGGAATGAGAAATCTGACTTCCGAAACAAAGAAGTCAGATGAAAACGTTGCGAAGCTCGGTGAGCGTTGGAGTGCACTCACTGAGATGAAAATGACAGATTTCAACCGATATAAAGAAGCACAAGCCATGCTAAATGATATCGTTGAATCTGAAGGTGAATGGAATACGCGATATAAGGAAACCATTGACGAGCTAAATGCACTGCAGGAAAAAACCTTCAAGTCTGCCGATGATACAGCAAGGATGAAACAGCTGCAGGCACAGAAGGAATCCCTTGATGCTGAATACTCTGCATTGCAGATGTATCACAGCATGGTCCAGGGGGAAATTGACAAGTACGATGCTAATACTCTTGAAAGCCTTGAAAAAACCGAAAGAGCCAAAACGGCTGCAATAGAAAATAGTGGCAGGACAACGGAACAGGCTGTTGGTGGAGTATGGGAAGGCATCAGGGAACGCACCAAAGCCGAAATGGAAAAATACGATGATGAACTTTCAACTCATCAGGTGGATGATTCGGAGTATTGGGCAAAGCGTAAATCCTATCTTGAAGCCCATCGGGACGAAGAATCCGAAGAATGGTGGAAATATTACGATGAAGTGACTGCTCACTATGATAAGCTTGCCGAAACGGAAAGGAAGGCTGCCGATGATGCGGCAAAGCAGCTTGAAAAAGACAAACAGGACAGGTACAGCAGGCTTAAGGAAAATGCTAAGAATGAACAGACCTTAGGCGGTTATGACGATGAATGGTATTTTGACCGTTGGGAACAGATCATACGTGCCGAAAGCGACGGTTCTCAGTTCTATCTTGAAGAGATGGACAAGCTTGCGGTGGAACGTAAAAAGGCTGCCGACAAGCGTAATTCCGAGGAGCTGAAGCAGTGGCAGACAAATGCCGAGGCTTCAAAGAAAGCCATAGATCAGGCATACAAGGATATTGAAAAATCCTATGAACGTTCATATGAAGATATGAACAAGAACATCACCGATCTTGTTTCGAAGGAGACGGACAAGAATGGCAAGGAACGTATCATATTCGGCGATCTGAAAGAGGAAAATAAGAAGCTTGACAGGTATAACAACAGTCTGGATAAGCTGAAAAATACAGGTATTTCCGATACTCTCATGAATGAACTTATGAAGCTTGATTATGATGACGGCACACGTCAGGCTTACATTGATGAGCTTCTCGGAATGAGTGAGAAGAAGCGGGAACAGTATTACAGAGACTATGAAGCTTATCAGAAAAAGGTACAGGAAAGTGCCAATGCTCAGATAGCGGATGAGATCAATGCTCTTGATACTATCGTTTCCGAGAATGTGGAAAGCATTTTCGGGAATATTCCTGCTGCTGCTTACGAAAGCGGAGCCGAGACTGCACTGCAGTTCATGGCAGGCTTAAGCGAGAATCTTGCGGGATATGATACTGTACTTGAATCCATGGGTATCGGCACAAAAAACAGCAGCTACCGCAGTGCATCATCATCGTCCGTATCTGCTGCAGGCGGCTTGTCTGCATCGGGAGATGTTATTTTCAATATCAACAACACTGAGGTCATGCGGATAGCTATTGCAGACTTTATCAGACAGATCAATCTTGGAGGAGGAATGCTGGGTGAATGAAAAATATAACGGCGGTATTACGCTGAAAATCGGCGAATACACCCTGAAAAGGCTGTCGCAGTATAAGCCTTCATACGACTATGAGAAGGATAGCTTCACCATGTATAACGGCACTGTATGTGAGAAGCTGAAAGGAATCAGATACAGGGCGAGCGTTACAACAGGTATCATGGACGATAATGAGATAAACGAGCTGAAAACGGCTCTCAGCGGTCACAAGGTTCACCTTGTCGCTCCCGATTTTGACGGTGATGTATATATTCAGTCGGTGGGAAAGCCCCTTGAAGTTGCCAACGATGGCAGGAAATACTATCGGATGACTTTTGCCGTTTCTGCTGTGGCTCTCACAGGCGGAAGCGGCTGTCTTTGACCTGCATTTGTTCATAGGCGGTGTGGAATACACCGAATTCGGAAGCATACAGATAAGCAGGTCCATTTCAGGCATTGGCACCACGGGACTTTCTACGGCTGAGCTTACTGTTACGGTCACCGCTCCCGTGAACGCTTTCAGAGCTGCTCCCGTGGAGCTTCGGGGTGTTGGCAATCTTCCCACATTCTACATTGATTCCAGGGTGCAGAGTGGTTCAACGGCAAGGCTGACCTGTCTTGACAGGATGGCATATACCGATGAAACATTTTTATCCGAATGGGTGGACTTGGATGCTGACAAGAAAGTGAAAACCTCTGCCGTAATTGACAAGATAACCGAGAAGTGCGGCTTTGGCGGCCATGCAGGGTACAGCATTCCTTCATACATCACCGATATTGATATAGCCTTTATTGAGGGCAGGAGCTGTGCCGATATTCTTTCAATGCTTGGCGATCTGCAGTGCGGATGCTGGTATTGTGCAGCAGGAAATGAGCTGACTTATATGCCTATGGGGTCATCAAGCGGCAGCATGGCAGTTACGGAGCACACTTCACTGAAATTGTCCGATGAATACAGGCCTGCAGGCGTAAGGGTGGTAAACGGGTCAAAGGATTATGAGCGTGGGGACACCACATATGCATATGATACTATAATCATTAATTCGGACATGGGCTGCGATCAGACTGCGGCGGATGTTTTCGGTCGGATAAGCGGAAAATACTTTGATGCTGTGAGCTGCGAGAAGTGCGTTATCGGTACGGATATCCCCTATATATGCTGTGATGTGAAATTCGCCGAAAATGACACGGTATACCGCATCACGGGCGTAACTGCTTACATCGAAGGCACGGGGATCATGTGCAGTCTGACTGCAAATGCACCTACGGGAGGAGAGATATCCCGAAGGTCGAAGCTTGCGAGAGCTATTGACAATGCAGGGAATGGTAAAAAGGGCAATATGATGATAACCCCTTATCAGGGGATCATATATCTTGAGGATGAGGAGTGAGTACATGGGTTACAATCTGGTGAAAAGTGTAAAGAGCGGAGGATTTGCCGTAAGTGAAATGCACATCAGAGGTGAACCGCCTGACAAGATAGTAAAGGTCTCGGATAATGAGGTCTATGCTCTTTACGGCAAATACAAGCAGACATG
>JBJERX010000012.1:0-22364 GCA_051882495.1 Huintestinicola sp.
CAAGCAGATGAGGTGCTAAGGCTTTAGCCGGTGGTTTTTAGAGGTGACCTATATTGATTACTATATGCTTTCGACAGCGGTTCTTCGCATAATACTAATAACCATTTAACCTATGGATAAAATACGGCGGCTATAATACGCCCACTCTGCGTCAAACTCCCTTGACCCCGTCGTATTCTATCCACCGTCTTTATCCATAGAACAAATTGTTATTAGTATAAAACTTCATCAGTTAATTGGGGAAGCAATAAAAAATTTTTCTCAAACCCCTTTACAATTGAAAAAAAGTATGATATACTATCTATTATGTTAAATAAAAGCTGTAAAGCTTTAAACCATTAAATAATCATGGAGGCTGAAATATATGAAAATTCTTTCCGATCTTCTCGGATACAGAGAAAGCATCAAGGTCGTTGACGCAACACTCAGAGACGGCGGTCTTGTAAATGATTTTTATTTTACGGATGATTTTGTAAAGGCACTTTACCGTACAAATGTTGAAGCAGGCGTTGATTACATGGAAATGGGCTACCGTGCTTCCAAGAAAGTGTTTGACGAGTCCAAGTTCGGCAAGTGGAAGTTCTGTTCCGATGACCACATTCGTGAGATCGTAGGGGAGAACAACACAAACCTTAAGCTTGCCATTATGGCGGATATAGGCAGACATGAGCTTGATGATTTCGATCAGAAGGCTAATTCACCTGTCGACTTGGTTCGTGTTGCGACATACATCCATCAGATGCCCGAGGCTATCGAAATGATCGAGGACGCTGCAAAGAAGGGCTATGAGACAAGCTGCAATATCATGGCTGTTTCCAATGCACAAAAGGAGGATGTTGAGGTAGCACTTGATATGCTTTCCAAGACACCTGTTGACTGTATCTACATCGTAGACAGCTTCGGTTCACTCTATCCCGAGCAGATCGCACGTATCGCAGACCTTTACACAAACTTTGCCGTAAAGTACAACAAAAAGGTGGGGATCCATGCCCACAACAACCAGCAGCTTGCTTTTGCAAACACAATTGAAGCCTGCGGCGACGGTGTAGACTGGCTTGACGGTACATATATGGGAATGGGCAGAGGAGCAGGCAACTGTGCAATGGAGCTTTTGCTTGGCTTCCTGAAGAATCCTAAGTACAATATCTACCCCGTATATCAGTTCTTACAGGATGAAATGGAGAAGGTTCGTGAATCTGGAGCAGTATGGGGATATGATATCCAGTATCTCATGACAGGTCAGCTCAATCAGCATCCCAGAACAGCTATTCAGTTCACAAAGGATAAGAGAAAGGATTATGCGGAGTTCTACAAGGAGATCGTGGAATAATTCCGTACAAATGACATATAAAAAAATCCGCACGTTATCTCACATGACAGCGTGCGGATTCATTTTTTCCTAAAGAATACCCGATTGCAAAAATCAGCAGTTGCAAAAACGGAAAAATGTGGTATAATATAGGTCACCTCTAAAAACTATAGTGCCTCATATGCGAAGTCAGATTTTTCGTCAGATTGCATAGAAATTTCGCAGGCAGGCTCACGCCTGTCAAGAAATTTCTGTGTAATATGACGGAAAATCTGCAAGCAGATGAGGTGCTAAGGCTTTAGCCGGTGTTTTTTAGAGGTGACCTATAGTTGTAATTTTAATAACCATTTGTTCTATGGATAAAGATGGTTATTATGGATAGCTGTTATATTTATTATCCTTGTAATAATTCTGGTTTCGGCTTATACAGAGGAAGATGAAGAAGCTCCAACGACAAAGAAAAAGGAAACGGGAAATAAGAAAAAACGCAGAAGATAAGCATAATTATTGTCCGCTGCACCAAAAAACTCAAAAAACCGCACGCTATCAGGTGAGATAGCGTGCGGTTCAATTTAGCATATTATAACTGCTCTGCAATATCGTAGATAAGCTTTTCTGACTTTTCCCATCCAAGGCAGGGGTCTGTAATGGACTTGCCGTATGTGCATTCATCCACCTTCTGAGCACCATCCTCAATGTAGCTCTCGATCATGAAGCCCTTGACGATAGATCTGATATCGCTGTTATGACGGCAGCTGTGGAGAACCTCATTGCATATCCTGATCTGCTCCAGATACTTCTTGCCGGAGTTTGAGTGGTTGGCGTCAATGATAACTGCCATGTTTTCAAGTCCCTTTGCGGAGTAGTCGTTGTAAAGACGGGCAAGATCCTCGTAATGATAGTTGGGATGTGTATTGCCGTGCTTGTCCACATATCCTCTGAGGATAGCGTGTGTAAGGGGATTTCCCTGTGTCTTGACCTCCCAGCCTCTGTAAAGGAAGGTATGGCTGCTCTGTCCTGCGATAATGGAGTTGAGCATAACTGAGTAGTCGCCGCTTGTGGGATTCTTCATACCAACGGGAACTGCAAGTCCGCTGGCTGTAAGTCTGTGCTGCTGATTTTCTACAGAACGTGCACCTACTGCAACATATGAAAGGATATCGTTAAGATATCTGTGATTTTCGGGATAAAGCATCTCATCGGCACATGTAAGACCTGTTTCCTCAACTGCCCTTGTATGGAGCTTTCTGATAGCGATAAGGCCTTCCAGCATATCTTCATTCTTAGTGGGGTCGGGCTGGTGGACCATTCCCTTATAGCCCTGACCTGTTGTACGGGGCTTGTTTGTATATATCCTGGGGATGATTATGATCTTATCCTTTACCTTTTCCTGAACAGGAGCAAGGCGGCTCACATAATCAAGAACACTGTCCTCACGGTCTGCGGAGCAGGGACCGATTATAAGCAGGAACTTATCGGACTTGCCTGTAAAAACATCAGCGATCTCCATGTCACGCTGCTTCTTTATGTTAATAAGCTTCTCGGAAAGAGGAAACTGTTCCTTGATGTCCTTGGGGACAGGAAGCTTTCTTTTGAATTCCATATTTGTCATAATGAATTACCATCCTTATAATATTTATTCAGAGCATTTTACATTATATCATATTTTGCGGAAAAATGCTTCTATTCCTGCAAAAATTAATATTTTCGGCAGTTTATTTTTACAATCAATCAATATTATCAGCCCCTGAGCTGCATCAGAAGCCTGTTCTGGAGCATTGGGTCAGAATCGAACCGTCCCCTCAGAGTCATTGTAGATGTTCCGGAGGCCGGTTTCTTTATGCCCCGTGCAGTCATGCAGCTGTGGCTTGCTTCAATGAACACGGCAATATCCTTACTGCCCGATGCCATCTCCATTATCTCGGCAATGTCTGTTCCGATACGCTCCTGGAGCTGCAAACGCTTGGCTGCCATATCGGCTATTCTTGCGATCTTTGAAAGCCCCAGTACCTTTCCGTGGGGGATATATGCTACAGATATTTTCATGTCATACATAAGAGCCATGTGATGCTCGCAGTAGGAAAAAACCTCAATGTCCTTTACAAGAACGAAATCCGTTCCTTCTCCTCTGCCCGTATTCTCAAAGCCGTCGGTAAATGCCTTTGAGAACATTTCGGCTATCTCGCTGTTGGAATACTTCATTCCCTCGAAAACCTCTGCATACATGCGTGCAACACGCTGAGGGGTTTCACGCAGACCCTCACGTTCGGGGTCATCGCCTAATGCTTTGAGTATCCCACGGATATGCTCCTCTATTGCTTTTGTATCAATTTCCTTTGCCATTTTTACACTCCTCTCTTGTCGGGATCCCAGATGAATTTATGAAGCTGCAGCTGTAGGTTTACTCCGTTCATTCTGTTGGCTATGATAAAATCAACTATCTCCGAAGGCTCGATCTTACCGAAAACGGGGCTGATATACACCCTGCATTTTTCCGTAAGAGAGAATTTTTCTATTATCTCACGGGCACGCTGCAGATCTTCGGGAGAGCCTGAAACGAATTTCACTGCATCCCTTTTGTCAAGATAACGGTAATTCTCCATAAGCATATGGCT
The DNA here is from genome assembly GCA_051882495.1 of Huintestinicola sp. Taxonomy (GTDB): domain Bacteria; phylum Bacillota; class Clostridia; order Oscillospirales; family Ruminococcaceae; genus Huintestinicola. The sequence goes on from JBJERX010000012.1 coordinate 3,925, forward strand.
CTCCATGCCGCTTGAAGGAAGCTTGTAATCAAGTGTAAATGCAGGACGCTTGTTTATCTCCGAAAAAGGGGATATATCCACGCTGCCGTTGGTCTCTATCTCCACATCAACATCATCTTCACATCCCAGACGTTCCAGAAGTATGATGATATTATCCGCCAGGAGAGGCTCGCCTCCGGTAAGGGTAACATTTCTTATGCCCGTGCTTTTTATATAGCTGCATATCTCCTCTTCGGTCATGATGTCATGAGGGGCACTGCAGCTGTTTGCCCACATTGTATCGCAGTAGGAGCAGCGTAAATTGCACCCGGCAAGACGGATAAACACAGCCGCCTGTCCTGCTTTGGTGCTTTCGCCGTTTATGCTGACAAATTTCTCTGCAACTCTGAATCCTGCCATTTTCACCCCTGCCTTTCGGGATAATATACGGCACAGTTTGCGGGAGTCTCATAGACTGTTACCGAACGGACGTTCAGCCCCTTTTCCTCCAGGAGTTTGCATATATGAGCTGCAAAATTCTCTGCAGTAGGACGAAAATCCACTTCAATAAGACGGAATCCCTCCTCATTAAGTGCGGTAACGGTTGCGGATCTGAGCGAATCCTTTTCATATATAAAAGCATGGTCAAAGCTGTCTGCAATAGCTTTAAGTATGCTCTTGAGATCACCGAAGTCGATGACCATTCCCCGGGTCTGACCCTGGGAGATAAGCTTCTCGGAAAACACCTCAGCTTCTATCTTCCAGCGGTGTCCGTGGATATTGCTGCATTTGCCCTCATATCCGCTGAGAAAATGGGCGGAATCAAAGGCAGCTTCTGTCTTTAATACGTACATATATAGTTCCTTTCAAAAGAAAAGCGGACAGGTGAGATCACCCGTCCGCACTGTAAGCGTTCCGATGTCCCGGTTTTGTTTAGGGTCAGGAAGGTACAAATGAACTGACCTGTTCCGAAGCGTCTGCTTCTTATTTTTTCTTAGCTATCTCTTCCTCTGCGTCATGCTGAGTGAGGTTTTCGCTTACTGCCCATGTTTTAACACGGATCTTGCTTCTGTCGCCGCCTGTTTCGATAACAACGGTGTCCTCACCCTTGCGGACGATAATGCCTGTGATACCGCCGATAGTTGTGACCTCGTCACCTATCTGGAGGGAATCACGCATAGCCTTCTGCTCCTTCTCCTTCTTTTTCTGGGGACGGATAAGCATGAAGTAGAAAATTGCAAGCATAACAACAAGCATTACTACAGTTGAAATAAGATTAGCCTGAGCGGCTGCATCAGCATCAGCTGCAGTTGCAGCAGTAGCAGCTAAAACAGAAATATACTCTGACATTAAAAATCAATCCTTTCATTTTGCTTACTATAATAAAACAGCATACATATTATTATAGCGTCATTCGCTGAAAAAAGCAAGAGATTTTTCAAGCTTTCATAAATTATTTATATTTGCAGTCCATTACATGCGATTTCAGCTTATTCTTATTGACTTTATTATTACCTTGGAGTATAATGGAATAACGGCAGAGGGTTCGGATGTCAGATAATAGGAATTGGTTGGGAGATATTAAATGGAAACAACATATATTATCAAAGAATTGTTTTTCACTGTTTTTTCAAATGAACCATGGAATGATGACTGGTCTGACGAAAATCAGCTGCATTTGTATATACAAGATTTGGTAGGGCAGAGCAACTCCCTGACTTTCGGTTTGTTTGAAAAAACAGAATTGATTGGCATCTCTATGGGTCATATAAAACATTGGTATACAGGCACAGAATATTTTATTGATGAATTATGCATCGACACCACAAAACAGGGGCAAGGAATTGGTACGATGTTTCTAAAAATGATAGAAAAGGCTTGCAAGGAACTTGAATTGACACAGATTTTTTTACTGACGGAAAACAATGTTCCGGCATTTGAGTTTTACAAAAAAATGTTTTTTTTAAATTAGAAAATAACGTGTCATTTGCCAAAGAACTATAAAGGGAACCTCTAAAGAAACTTCTGACTCCTCTGACTTACAACTTCCCATTTATCGGTCACAGTTTAGTATTGGTACCGTGTCACTATCTTTGGAATTAATCAAAAGTATGAAACGTCTGGGTGCAGGCTCAGCCTGCCGGGTGCAGGGACACCCTGCCTGCTTTGATTGGAGAGTAAAAATGAACGAAGTAAATAAAACACTGTATATTCCCCTTTATGGAAAATCAATGGTCAGTAAACAGGGGATAATCCTTAAAGATAATATGGCTGAAAGAATATGGGATGCCGAAGCTTTTGAAATAAAAGGAAAATCAAAATCAAAATGGCTGTCCTATAACATGGCTATGAGAGCGAAGATCTTTGACGATTGGACAAAAGATATGCTTCGTCAGAATGATGATGCTCTTGTTTTACATATCGGCTGCGGTCTGGACAGCAGATGTATTCGGGTAAATGAACCATATTCGAACTGGATCGACGGAGATTTTCCCGATGTAATAAACATTAGAAAAAAATACTATAATGAATCCGAGCACTATCACATGATCTCCTTTGATGCGTCCGTTCCCGAGAATGTCAGCAGTCTCCCCGACAGCAAAAGGGCTGTTGTAATACTGGAAGGAATAAGCATGTACCTTAAAAACGAGCAGCTTAACGCTTTGTTCAGAGAATTATCGGGGAAATATGAATCGCTTAATATACTTATGGACGTTTATACTGTTTTTGGTGCGAAGGCTTCCAAATATAAGAACCCTATAAATGATGTGGGAGTCACAACAGTCTGGGGAATAGATGATATCGGAAGTGTTCTTGCAGGTACAGATATTATCTGCAAAAAGGAGCATTCTCTTACTCCTGAGCATCTTGTTAATGAGTTGAAATCAAGCGAACGATTGTTTTTCAAAATCATATTCAATGATTACATGTATAAAAAAATCTATCGCTTATATGAACTTGAAAAATAATGCCGGTAGCCGATCGTTAATTTATGGAGGTCTGGAGAGCTATGCTTGGCTTTTTTGAAAAAGATCGTTTTGAGAGTGTTCTGTCGCCCGAACAATTGCCCGGAGTGAAGAAAAAATCATTTTATCTTCCATATAATGGCGGAGAAATATGGTTTGAGCATTTAGACGGAATGTTTCAGTACACGGAATTGGTTCGGGAAAAGCTGAAATTGGACAGTAAACAGTTTTTGAAATTGTCCGGGACCTCTTTTCTCGCTGTTGTTTTATTTGATACGACCATTACCGATGAAATTATTGAAGATCTTGTTAGCTATATCTGCAAATCGAAAAAAAGATTTCGGCGTGTATGCTTTATCGGAGCATCAGGCAGGACAAAAAGGAGAATAATTTATGAGATGGACCCTAACTTACCATTTCAATATTGTTTTCTGAATGATACCGAAAAGGCAAAAGAGTGGCTATTGCCGCAATAAAGAGCAGAAAAGTAAATAAAGATCGGCGGCTGTTTCCGGGGATAGCTGTAGGTCACCTCTAAAAACCATAGTGCCTCAGATGCACAGTCAGATTTTTCGTCAGATTGCATAGAAATTTCGCAGGCAGACTGGTGTCTGTCAAGAAATTTCTGTGTAATATGACGGAAAATCTGCAAGCAGATGAGGTGCTAAGGCTTTAGCCGGTGGTTTTTAGAGGTGACCTGTATCTTTTTTCCTGAAAACGATTGATTATGCGTGAAACATGTGTTATAATAATCCATATATCCGCAGGAAAGCACCGGCGGCATCATCTGCGGACGGATGGTTAAATGCAGTTACAACTGAAAGGACAAAATGTATGAAAAAAGTTATTGTTTACGCAGTGATACTTGCTGTGGGAATACTATGCGATCTTGTACTTACGCTGCCCGAGAATGTAGTGCTGAGCATAATTCTCCTTGTAGCAGGATTTATGCTTCTGGTTAACGGAGCTGATTATTTTGTAGAAGCGGCAGCCTCCCTTGCAAAGAAAATGAAGATCCCCTCACTGATCGTAGGACTTACCATTTGTGCAATGGGCACCTCTGCTCCCGAGCTTGCAGTCAGCATTTCGGCAGCGTCAAAGGGTGCAAATGAAATAGCTATAAGCAACATCATCGGTTCAAATTCATTCAATCTTCTTGTTGTTCTGGGAGTGTGTGCACTTATTATGCCTATCGCAGTTCAGGGGGACGTGCTGAAACGTGATTTCCCCGTTTCCCTTGCAGCGATCGTCATGTTTGCGGTATTCATTCTCGACGGTATGCTTGCACGCTGGGAAGCAGTTGTTTTTATAGCCTGTCTTATCGGTTACATGGCATGGACTATCGTTTCCGCACGAAGAAATAAGCTTGAAGAGGAGGAAGACGCCGGGGAATTTTCTCCTTTGAAGTGCATTCTCGGACTTATCGGCGGCGTAGCAGGCATTATTATCGGCGGCAACCTTGTTGTTGACCATGCAACGGTAATTGCAACAGCTGCGGGAATGAGTCCTACTCTTGTCGGACTTACCATCTGTGCAATGGGCACATCTCTCCCTGAGCTTGTAACATCCATTACAGCATCCAAGAAGGGTGAGAACGATATGGCTGTGGGCAATGTTGTTGGTTCCAACATCTTCAATGTTTTCTGCATCCTCGGCATTTCCGGAGCCATAACACCTATTTCAGCTTCAAAGGAAGCGATCGTTGACAGTATCATTCTTATCGTAACAAGCATAATCACATACATTTTCTGCATTACAGGAAAGAAGATAACCAGAGTTCAGGGCGGTGCACTTGTTGCAATATATGCAGCTTATACAGCATATATCCTGCTAAGAAATTACGTCCCTGCTTTTCGGATAGTTTGATATATACCAATAGCATGAAAAGAGCCGCAGTTGATGAACTGCGGCTCTTATTATTCTCCGATATATCAGCGGTTACTGAGCTTCGGTGAGACCTGTGCGGGGAGCATTCCTGCCCTTGAGCACAGGGGAAATGTACTTGTAGATAAGGACTGTAATAACTGTGCTTGCTGCACCCTTGATAAATGTGAAGGGAAGATTGAACCAGATAAGGCAGTCCCAGAGGTTCTCGACCTTAGGATTGATAGCCTTGTATGCCTCAATAATAGCCTCCATAGGCATAAAGTTTGTGTAAATGGGGTAAACAACGTAGTAGTTGGAGAACACGCTGAGCACAGCCATAGATACTGCACCAACCGCTGCACCCACAATTGCACGTGTTTTTGTTTTCTTTATCTTATAGATGATCCCGGCAGGAAGTACAAAGAAGCAGCTGAGGATGAAGTTTGAGATCTCACCAACTCCTCCCGAGCTTGTGTGCATGAGATTGATAAGATTCTTGATAAGGCATACGCAGACTCCCGAAAGGGGACCCATTGCAAATGCGGATATCAGTGCGGGAAGATCGGAAAAGTCAAACTTGATGAATGGGGGAATAAGTGCGGGAACAGGAAATTCCAGCATCATAAGCACTGTGGACATTGCTCCCATCATTGCGGTTACGGTAAGCCATCTTATCTTGGATGTTTCATTGGTCTGTGTCATAACAGATCCCTCCTATAAAATAATATTTGGTCACATCTAAAAACCATAGTGCCTCAGATGCGAAGCCAAATTTTTCGTCAGATTGCATAGAAATTTCGCAGGCAGGCTTACGCCTGTCAAGAAATTTCTGTGTAATATGACGGAAAATTTGCAAGCAGATGAGGTGCTAAGGCTTTATACTAATAACCATTTAACCTATGGATAAAATACGGCGGCTATAATACGCCCACTCTGCGTCAAACTCCCTTAACAGGCGACAGCCTGCCTGCGGTCGTTTTCCTTGACCCCGTCGTATTCTATCCACCGTCTTTATCCATAGAACAAATGGTTATTAGTATTAGCCGGTGGTTTTTTGGGGTGGCCACTATAAAAAGCAATCTGCTATGTGATAAAAAATGCCCGGAATATTTCTATTCCGGGCACACTATTACCGCATAAAGGTAACGCAGTAAACTAGAACCACTCTTCTTAGAAAGACCGGTTCTGAGCTGTGTTTCTTTCATCCGGACTATACCGTCGGTTTCGGATTTGCACCGAATCGGCACCGATACTAACGTAACGGTGTTCGCAGACTTACGGAATGATCTCCGCTTACTGCCGGTGAGGAATTTCGCCTCGCCCTGAAACAAATTGCAATTTATTCTGTTTTGATATGCTTGGGGAATTACTCCTCTGAAGCCTCGTCGCCGTCTACATCGAACTCAAGAAGCTCTCCGCAGTTAGGGCAGCTGATGGAGCCGTCCTCAAGCATTGCTTCGTTCAGACAGATCGTATCTCCGCATGAAGGGCATGTAACTTCGTAAAGGTCCTCATCATCGAAATCGAAGTCCTCATCGAAATCATCGTCATCCTCATCATCGTCATCATCGTCGGAGCACTTGCAGCTGCTTGTGCATCCGCAGTCGGACATCTCGTAGAAGTCTTCTTCAAGCTCTCCAAGATCCTCGTCGATAGCGTCAACTGCTTCTGTGATCTCTTCGATGTCGCACTGTGCGTCCTCGATCTCTGCAGCCATATCTGCAAGAATGTCAGCAATGAGGGCAGTAACCTTGTCCTCGTTGTTCATGCCGTCAAGCAGACCTTTAAGATAAGCAACTCTTTCACTGAGTGTCATGGTTTAAGCCCTCCCTGAAAATTATAGAATGAATACAGAAAGGCTTACGCTCTTTCCATGTATTCGCCTGTACGTGTGTCGATTCTGATCATATCGCCCTCGTCAATGAAGAGGGGAACCTTGATCTCTGCACCTGTCTCCAGTGTAGCGGGCTTTGTAGCGTTTGTAGCTGTATCGCCCTTGAAACCGGGATCAGTCTGAGTAACCTGAAGATCAACAAAGTTGGGGGGTTCTACTGCGAAAACCTTGCCCTTGTAAGAGCAAACCTTGCAGATCATCTGCTCCTTAACAAACTTGAAGTTGTCGGAAAGCTCAGCAGAGCTGATAGGAGTCTGCTCATATGTTTCGGGATCCATGAAATAGTAGAGATCGCCGTCACTGTAGGAATACTCCATATCCTTTCTTTCAACATATGCTACGGGGAACTTTGCGGAAGGATTGTAGCTCTTTTCAACTACGGAGCCTGTAATAACATTCTTGATCTTTGTTCTTACGAAAGCTGCACCCTTACCCGGCTTTACGTGCTGGAATTCAACGATCTGGAGAACGTTGCCGTCCTCTTCAAAAGTAATTCCGTTTCTGAAATCGCCTGCAGTTATCATAAATTACCTCCAAAATTTATAGGATAGTCCTGTCTTTTCCCGATCATGGGGAGCTTTTCTATCCCGTAATTTAATGAGGAGCCCTGTACACCATATCGGCGGCATCATATCCGACACATCTTCATGCTGATATACCGTTCACAGGGAAACCCCTTATATCATTACTTAAAATTATAATACCACATTACAAAAGATTTTGCAAGACCTTTTTTATAATTTTATAAGATTTTTAGGTGCTTTCGTCAGATTGATACAATTTTCGCTGCCGATTACTACAAAATCTTCAATTCGTACGCCGAATTTCTTCGGTAAATAAATACCCGGCTCTATGGTCATTATCATGTTCTCCTGCAGTATGGTATCGTCCCTCATATTCGCACAGGGGGATTCGTGTATCTCCATTCCCACGCTGTGACCAAGACCGTGACCGAAGTATTCGCCATAGCCGTTGGCTGAGATGAAATCACGTGCAGCACAGTCAAGACGCTTTCCGCTGATGCCTGCTTTAGCGGCTGCGATAGCTCTCGTCTGTGCTTCAAGAACAATGCTGTATACACGCTCCATTTCTTCGGTAGGCTCACCCAGGACAACGGTACGTGTCATGTCACTGTGATATCCCTCGAATACGGCACCGAAATCCATGAGGATAAACTCGCCCTTTTTCAGAGGCTTATCGGAGGGAACGCCGTGGGGCATGGATGTGGTGCTGCCGCAGAGAGCGATGGTCTCAAAGGAAAGGTCCTCCGCACCGTTTCTAAGCATATAGTCATTCAGCGTAAGAGCGATATCCTTCTCTGTCACGCCCTCTCTGATGAAGTTAAGCGTTTCCTGAAATGCGTATTCTGCGATGAACTGTGCACGCTTTATCATGTCGATCTCATGGGAAGATTTTATCTGCCGCATTTCCGTGATGATGTCGCTGAGTGCGGAGGTGGAGTCGATGGTCACATCGGGGTCGGTCTCCTCCCACAGCTTATCAAGCTGAGCAACAGTCATTGTTTCGGCTTCTATCATAAGCGTTCCCGAGCCGAAGGAGTTCACCAGCTCATCTATCTGCTCATACATATGGGTCATGCGTATGACTTCACAGTCGGTCACAGTTTCACTTGCTTTTTCAAAATAGCGGAAGTCGATAAGGAGAACGGCTCTTGCTGCCGAGACAAGCAGCACTCCCGCCGAGGACTTCATCCTTGTGAAATAACGTCTGTTAATATCCGATGTGATAAGTGCACAGGCGTTTTCGGGAAGCTTTTTCTGCAGCTTTTCAATGCGTGTCATTACTTCTGCTCCTCAAGAATATTCTTCAGTGCATAGAGACCGAGTATATAGCTTTCTTTGCCGAAGCCTGCGATCTGACCCGCACATACAGGGGAGATAACGCTGTGATGGCGGAACTCCTCACGCTTGTGGATATTTGACATATGCACCTCAATGACGGGTATCTTCACAGCAGCTATGGCGTCTCTGATAGCATAGCTGTAATGAGTGTATGCTCCTGCATTCAGGACGATACCGTCCATATCAAGACGGGCAGCGTGTATTCTGTCGATAAGCTCGCCCTCGTGATTGGACTGGAAAAACTCGCAGTCCTCAAAGCCCAGCTCCTCCGCCTTTGCTGCGATCATTTCGCAGATGCCTCCATAGCTGTCGCTTCCGTATGTTCCGGGTTCACGCTCTCCTAAAAGGTTAAGGTTGGGTCCATTCATAATAAGTACGTTCATTTATAACATCCTTTCGGTAAGTTTTAGAACCTGTTCACATAGGATAGGTGTGCGGATTTTCAAGCAAATTTTGTCGCAGGCAAGGCAAAAATGTGCAGCATACTTGTGGTATGGCAAGCATTTTTAACGCAGTCTGCGGCAAAATTTGCCGAAAAGACGTGCGGTTATGCCTATGCGGACAGGTCCTTATTATCACTGAAAATATTTTGTGTTCTTTGTAAGGAGCAGGAGCATTTCAAGACGGACCTCATCACGATGCTCGGGCTTTACCATATAATATATGTAATTCTCCAGAACATTGACATCGGGAACGGAGCGTCCCTCTATCTTGAAATTGCTGTAGCCCATGGGAATGTATTTCTCATATATCGCTTCCGGTGAGATGTGCAGAGGAGAATCAACAGTCTGATAAAGTGTTTTCGCCATGCATTCGCAGGCAAAGGGTTCGGGGGTATATGGCTCCTTTTTTCTTGCCATTATGTGCTTTACATTCTCCACCTGACTTCGTCCGATGGAGCGGTAATGCTCTCCTCTCCGCTTGCAGCCGGGCATGCAGCAGGCGTTGATAAGCAGCTCAGCCTTTTCCTTGCAGGGCAGTCTTTCAAGCATCTCAAAATTATTGTTCCAGTTGTAATCGAGAACAACATATTTGTAGTCCCTGTTCATTTCCTTTTCAAGCTCGTCCCCATCCTCTATCTGGCGGCAGGTAGAGCTTGTAACAGCATAATTGGGGTACTTGTCCCGGATATAATCCTCCAGCATCTGTGAGTATACGATCACCTCGTTGAGACCGTTGTCCGCAGCCTCCATGATCTTATTGCAGAGGGGATCCTTCAGATGCTCAATTGTGATAACGGGGTTTGTAAAGGTGAATCTGAGGGGGATACCTCTGCGGTTGAACTCATTGATGATGCCGCCGATCATCCGGGGATCGGCGCCGCCGCCTATGAACCGTCCTCCGTTCCAGATGGCACTGGGGAACGAGCCGTAAACGGAAGCTATCTCCGTGCCCTCGTTGAAAGCCTGGGGACTGCGTTCCATGTATTCGGCAAGGGTCAGATTCAGTCTGAGATGTCTGTAGAAATCGGGGATATGATAGCGTGCTTCCATAAAAAATAAACGTCCTTTCGGTGCATTTGATCGTTTCCTGATTATTATATAGCATTGACGCTCCTGTGTCAAGAGCGGGATGATGCTCTCCTGATAAAAATACGGTTTCTTCGGACTTGTTCATAAATGAATATAATTTTAAATTTTATTAAAATTATACGCAACATTTTGTTAAATTTACAAATTAGTAATAATTATGTAATATAAAACGGGATAAAAATTTATACACTTAGTTTATAATAAATACTAAGTGAAAAAATATGCATTTATTGTAAAAGGGTATTGCATATGCATTTTTCCACAGCAGATAACATAGTGAATAATCTCGGCTGCTGAATATATCCGCTTCGGGGCATATATCCGTAAGCGGTGGAATTAGAAAGGAATGGTTTACAATGTCACTGGGAAAAGTTCTGGTTGTTGATGACGATAACAACATCTGCGAGCTGCTTAAGCTTTATCTTGAAAAGGAAGGCTACGGCGTAATAATCGCACACGACGGTGATGAGGCTGTTGTTAAGTTCAACGCTCTTAAGCCCGATGTTGTTCTTCTCGATATTATGCTCCCCGGTCTTGATGGCTGGCAGGTATGCCGTGAGATCAGAAAGAAGTCCAACGTGCCTATCATCATGATAACTGCAAAGAGCGAGACCTTCGACAAGGTACTGGGTCTTGAGCTTGGCGCCGACGATTATGTTGTAAAGCCCTTTGATACAAAGGAAGTTATTGCTAGGATCAAGGCTGTGTGCAGAAGAATCGGTCAGTCCTCAGGGGAGTCCGAGGTGCGTGAAGTCAAGTATGATAAGCTTGTTGTTAATATGACAAGATATGAGCTGAGAGTAAACGGAAAAGTTCAGGATACTCCTCCTAAGGAGCTTGAGCTTCTCTTCTATCTTGCATCCAATCCTAACAGAGTATATACAAGAGACCAGCTTCTTGACGAAGTATGGGGCTTTGAGTATTACGGCGATTCAAGAACTATCGACGTACACATCAAGCGTCTCAGAGAAAAGCTCGACGGCGTTTCCGACAAGTGGGCTCTCAAGACAGTCTGGGGCGTAGGCTACAAGTTTGAGGCTGAGGAGGAAAATGCGTAAAAGCATTGCCTCGGAGTATTTCAACCTTAGTATAGCACTGATAGCGGCAGCTGTTATGTGTGTCGCATCATTTATCGTGAATTTCTCCATCTCCACATACAAGGACGAGCGTAAGCTGTTTATCGGTACAGTGGCGGCAGACGCACTTTCATATACCTATGTAACCGCAGAGAACGGTCTCAGCGAAGACGATCTGGTGGGATTGAGAGAGAGTTATGATGATGTGTACAGACGTGCCAGCATTGGCATGATCCTTTTTAACGAGAATGGTGACGTTTTGGTGACATCCGAAGCGTCACCCTGTTTACATTACGGGGAAAAACTCAGCCCTGCCGCAATTCAGCACAATGACCCCGAGGGATATTTCACAATAAGCACCTTGGGCGGTTTTTTTGACGAAAAAGTTCTTGATCTTATTTATACGATCGAAGTGCCAAGCGGGACATATTATATGCTTGCATATATGTCCGGAAAGTCAATGAAGCTGTTTCTGAGGAATATGATCATCGCTTTTATGGTGATTTTTTCCATCGTAATGTTTTTTGTTTTTCCTCTGCTGAGATATATGGTGTATTATATCCTGAGACCTATAAAGGAAATGACCCTTGCGGCAAAGCGGTTCGGAGAGGGTGACTTCTCACAGAAGCTGGAGATATCTCAGGAAAATGAAATGGGCTTCCTTGCCAATTCCCTTAATGAAATGGCAAGCTCTCTCGAAGCAATAGAGGAAAACAGAAAAAGCTTTATTTCAAACGTTTCTCATGAGCTGAGAACACCCATGACAACTATCGGAGGATTTGTTGACGGCATACTTGACGGAACTATCCCCGAAAGCAGGCACAGGGAATATCTTACTACAGTATCCGAGGAGATCGACCGTCTTGCAAGACTTGTCCGCTCTATGCTGAATATTTCCAAGTATGAGGCAGGGGAGATGAAGCTCCAGACGGATGATTTTGACGTTACCGCTCTTACGGTAAAAACTGTACTGCTTTTTGAGAAGCGTATTGAGGATAAGAATATCGACATCCGCGGACTGGATGCTGACAGGCATTTTGTAAATGCAGACAAGGATCTTATCCAGCAGGTGATCTACAATCTTACGGAAAATGCTGTAAAGTTTGTGGATAAAGGCGGATATATATCCTACGATTTCAGAAACGAGGGCAATAATACTGTTATTCTTATAAGAAACAGCGGTGAGGGCCTTAAGAAAAATGAAATGAACAAGGTCTTTGACCGTTTCTATAAGACGGACGAATCACGTGGCAAGGATAAAAACGGTGTGGGACTGGGACTTTCCATTGTCCGCTCTATCATCAAGCTTCATGAAAGCTCTATTCTTGTCCGCAGCAAGCCCGAAGAGTATGTTGAATTTGAGTTTTCACTGAAAACGGCAGCAGCTCCCTCACGTCACAGTGATGACCGCAGCTAAGAATTATTATGACCGCCGGAAAAACGAATTCGTATTTTCGGCGGCAGTTTGTTTAGAATAGGGAGTGTTGACACTACTGCTCAACGCCCGTTTTGCAGCAGATCTGCCGTCTTTCTGCACTAATTATCCTTGCAATACGCAAGTATTACTGCGGAAAATTGCCTTGAAATACGGCAAATCTGCTTGCGATCCGAATATTTCGGATAGTGTCAACACACCCTGATGTGTATAAGCTGATCCCCAAAAAGGAGGAATAACATGGAACAGTTCCCGTCCGAAAATGAAACAAAACTGCCTGATACTGAGCCTGTACAGGGTCAGGAGGAGACTGCCGAGATCCCTGTGCAGCCTGCAGAGAATGCACAGAATGAGAATAACCTGTTTACAGAGCAGGATTTCAGTGCAGACCGTTCTCCTGTTCAGCCCAATAATGGCTTCTGCGGATATCAGCCTCCATACGGAGCTCCGCCGCCGCAGATGGGTTATCAGCAGTTCTATAATCCTTATGGATACTATGGACAGCCCCCTGTTCAGCCGATGAGTGCGAATCAGAATGACAGCGTGTACCGTGCAATGTACAGCAATCCGTCACGGCAGGATACGTATAATATGGGGCAGCCTTCCTATGGAGTTCCCAATCCTGCAATGAATGTGCCCGGCGGTCAGATGGGGAATCCCTCTCCTGCTCATCAGACCCCGCCTCCCGTCCCCCCTGCATTTCCTGATGCTGATGCTGCGGCAGAGCTGCCCGAGCAGAGAAAAACAGGTAAGGGATGGGTCATCTTCATAATTGTACTGATCGTTCTTTCTGTGTCTGCAGTTATGATACTCCTTGCATTGAGTGAAAAGGATGGGGGAGATCCTTTATCAGACGGCTCTTTATCAGGCAGCAGTCAATCTGCCCAGCCTAAGGTGGAGGTCAATATTGCTGTCAACAGCAAGCCTCAGATTGCGGATTACTATTATGCTGACAAGGAAGCGGGGCTTCTTACAACAGAGGGTGCTGCGGAATGTGCAATGCCGTCAATTGTAAGTCTGTATGCATATGAATCAACTGTTATTGCGGCATCCGGCGAAGCTTCCGGGATCATTATTTCCGAGGAAGGATATATCCTGACCAACGCACATGCTGTAGTGGACAAGACCCGTGTTAAGGTCAGACTCAATGATGAGAGAGAGTTTGAGGCAAATATAATCGGTATCGACTCACGCACAGATATCGCAGTTCTGAAAATTGAAGCGGATGGTCTTGTTCCCGCTGAGCTTGGAACTGCAAATGATATGCGTCAGGGCGAGCAGGTAGTTGCTATAGGAAATGCCAGCGGTTACAATAACTCCGTTTCCGTAGGATATGTATCATATGTTAACCGTGAGATAAACAGCTATACAGGCTATCCCATCACCTGCATCCAGACAGATGCTGTTCTGAATTTTGGTAATTCGGGCGGTGCTCTTGTGAATATGTACGGTCAGGTGGTTGGAATGGTGACCAGCAAATACGATGTTAACGGCAGCGAGAAAATAGGCTTTGCAATAACATCGGATTTCTTCAAGACCATTGCTGAGGGCATTATTTCTGAGGGATATGTTGTGGGCAGACCTAAGATCGGCATCACCTACCGCTTTATTTCACCCGAGGCGGCGGCAGAGCTTAATGTCAAGCCCGGACTGCTTGTAGCAACGGTTGCGGAGGACTGCGACATCAGCAGCACAGACCTTCGTCCCGATGATATTATAACCGAGCTGGACGGTATACCAATGATAACAGCGGATTCCGTCAAGGATTTCCAGAACACTCACAAAGCGGGAGATACCATTACCGCAAGGGTATACAGACGCACCATAGATAACGTTGAGAGTGAATTTGAGATAACCTTCAAGCTAATGCAGGACACTAATGTGTCCTGACACAAAGTAAAAGCTGCTGCAGTTTTGTGAAAGAAACTGCAGCAGATTTTGCTGTGTCAATATGATCCTTTTATTGCGACGACTTGATAGGCTGTCTGATAATGATCTTTCTCCTGTCGGGAGATGTCCGCTTAGGGTCGCTGAGAAAGATCTCGTGCTGTCTGCGTTCGCTGCTGAGGTCAGCCACATGATAGCTGTCAGCCAGATATGCGTCTATCTTTCGGATAGTCTCGCTGAGCTTATCACGGGTGCCTATATGAACGATCTGTACACATTTGCCCTCGGTCAGAGTTATCATTTCAGCGGCGGATGTGTCGATCTTTTTCTTGCTTGCGGCAGTTGAACACGCCCACTCAAAGGTGTTCCTGTCAACATATTCGGGGAGCATTATCATAGCTGTCCAGCGGATAGTGCCGCCGACCTCTGCTGTCAGAAACTCTGCGGGGGGAACGGTGAATTCGTAGTAGTCCTTGATGCCGCAGGTCTTGCCGCATATCTTGATGGTGTACAATATGCTGTAAAGCAAAGTCATAGCACGGCTGTACGTTTCCGAATGCTCGTTAAGCTCACCCTCACCGCTTACTGCAGCGTAATTGACAGAGGGCATTTCGATAACCATAGGCTCTATAGTAGGTCTGAAAAAATCCTTATGTTTTTTCTTTAAATCAACAGGTGGCATAGCTTCATTCCTTTCCTGTTCATCGGCAAATCCTTATAAGAGAACCCGTGATGCCAATGATGTTGATTATATTTTAACATCACGTCATTTTTTTTTCAACACAGTGAAATTTACGAATGATAAATTTTTTGTTGCAAACATTAAATAAATGTAAATAATGTTGTAATAAATTGTATGAACCACTATGTTTCTCCGGAAGAATGCTTATGGGTATCTCCTGTAATGATACAATAAAATACATAATATTACCTTGTTTCTCTTGACAAGTGAATGAAATTGGAATATAATTTATTATGACTGATTATGCATCAGCATAATTTATTTTGAAAAAGGAATGATATAAAATGGCAGCAGAAAAGACTATGGATAAAATCGTTGCTCTTTGCAAGGGCAGAGGTTTTGTATATCCGGGAAGTGAGATCTACGGCGGTCTCGCTAATACATGGGACTACGGTCCTCTCGGTGTTGAGCTTAAGAACAACATCAAAAAGGCATGGCTCAAGAAGTTTGTTCAGGAATGTCCCTACAATGTTGGTCTGGATTCCGCTATCCTTATGAATCCTCAGACATGGGTGGCTTCCGGTCATATCGGTGGATTCTCCGATCCTCTCATGGATTGCAAGGAGTGCAAGACACGTCATCGTGCTGACCAGCTCATTGAAAATCAGTCCGACGCTAATCCTGCAGGCTGGACAAACGATCAGATGGCTGATTATATTGACTCTCACGATATCGTATGCCCCAACTGCGGCAAGAAGAATTTTACATCTATCCGTCAGTTTAATCTGATGTTCAAGACCTTTCAGGGCGTGACCGAGGATTCTAAGGCTGAGCTTTACCTCCGTCCCGAGACTGCTCAGGGTATTTTTGTAAACTTCAACAACATCCAGAGAACAACACGCAAAAAGGTTCCTTTTGGTGTTGCTCAGGTAGGTAAGTCATTCAGAAACGAGATCACTCCGGGAAACTTCATCTTCCGTGTAAGAGAGTTTGAGCAGATGGAGCTTGAGTTTTTCTGCAAGCCCGGCACCGATCTTGAATGGTTCCAGTACTGGAGAGGCTACTGCCGTGACTTTCTTCTCGGTCTGGGAATCAGCGAGGAGCACCTCAGACTCCGTGACCATTCTCCTGAGGAGCTTTGCTTCTATTCCAAGGCAACAACAGACTTTGAGTATCTCTTCCCCTTCGGCTGGGGCGAGCTCTGGGGCGTTGCCGACAGAACAGACTACGACCTTACACAGCACCAGAACACAAGCGGCAAGTCCATGGAATATTTCGATCCCGAGACAAACGAGAAGTACATCCCCTATGTTATCGAGCCTTCTCTCGGCGTAGAAAGACTGTTCCTCTCCATCGTATGCGAGGCATACGACGAGGAGGAGATAGGCGAGGGAGACAAGAAGGATGTCAGAACGGTAATGCATCTCCATCCCGCACTTGCACCTATCAAGGCAGCTGTTCTTCCTCTTACAAAGAAGCTGAGAGATCAGTCCACAGAGCTTTACAATATGCTTTCCAAGAAGTTTATGGTTGAGTATGACGAAGCAGGACAGATCGGCAAGAGATACCGCCGTCAGGACGAGATAGGAACACCCTTCTGCATCACATATGACTTTGACACTCTTGAGGACGGCTGTGTAACAGTACGTGACAGAGACACAATGGCTCAGGAGAGAGTAAAGATCGACGAGCTTATTGCATACATTGAGAAGAAGCTTGAATATTGATCCATAAAAGCACATAAATGAATTCGGCTCCCGCAGGAAACTGCGGGAGCCGTTGTTTATTTTATGGTATTTTCAACTTTTTGATAAAACTCAGCTGACAGCTGTAGAAATTTGAAAAATATAGTAATATAATAAAATAAAACTATATACATATTGGAGGTAATACAATGAAAGGGTTTTTGGAATCAATGTTTTTTTATAAAAACGGCAAACCTGCGTGGCTTGCAATTATTGGGTGTACATAGTTTGTACTTTGGTTAATAAGTAATTCTATATAACAAAATAATCCTAACTTTTAGGAAGTAATACAATACTATATACATGTTGGAGGTGGTACAATGAAAGACTTTTTGAGAGCAATATTTTTTAATAAAAATGGCAAACCAGCGTGGCTTTCAATTATTGGATGTTCTTTGTTTGTACTTTGGATAATAAGTAATTTTGTATAACAAAATGATCTTAACTTTTAGGGGGTAATACAATGTTAATAGCAGTTATTATCGTAGCTATTATTTTAAACGTATTATATCATAAAATATTTGATGTCGTATATTTATCATTTGCCGGATTGGTTAAAGAGTGGACTGTTTGCATTTGTATTTCAGCGTTGATCTGTAGTATATTTTTCGGATAATGGAGCAAGAACTCTGAAAAAAATCGCCGCCGCACCCAAACGGGTACGGCGGCGAAATAATTATGAAAAAACTTATACTCAAGCCTTGCCAACAGAACCGAAGATCTCCATCTTCTCCTTGACCTTGAGCTTGATAGCATCGAAGCCGGGAGCGAGAAGCTTTCTGGGGTCAAAGCCCTTGCCCTGAAGATCCTTGCCCTCTTCGATGTACTTTCTTGTAGCCTCCTGGAATACAAGCTGGCACTCTGTGTTAACGTTGATCTTTGCAACGCCGAGAGAGATAGCCTTCTGGATCATCTCGTCGGGAATGCCTGTACCGCCGTGGAGAACGAGAGGCATATCGCCTGTCTTAGCCTTGATGGACTCAAGAACGTCGAAACGGAGACCGGGCCAGTTTGCGGGGTACTTGCCGTGGATGTTGCCGATACCTGCAGCGAGCATTGTTACGCCCAGATCTGCAACAGCCTTGCACTCGTCGGGATCAGCACATTCGCCGAGACCAACTACGCCGTCCTCTTCGCCGCCGATAGAACCAACCTCAGCTTCGAGAGAAAGACCGAGTACGTCACAAGTGTTTACGAGAGCAGTTGTCTTTGCAATGTTCTCGTCGATAGGATAGTGGGAGCCATCAAACATGATGGAAGAGAAGCCTGCATTGATGCAAGCCTTTGCACCCTCAAAGGAACCATGGTCCAGGTGAAGTGCAACGGGAACTGTGATGCCGAGAGAATCAACCATTCCGTTTACCATGCCAACTACTGTCTTGTAGCCGCACATATACTTGCCTGCACCTTCGGAAACACCGAGGATAACAGGGGACTTGAGCTCCTCTGCTGTGAGCAGGATAGCCTTTGTCCATTCAAGGTTGTTGATGTTGAACTGACCAACAGCGTACTTGCC
>JBJERX010000013.1:0-21524 GCA_051882495.1 Huintestinicola sp.
GGCGGCGGTACATTCGATGTATCCATCATTGAAATGGGTGACGGCGTTCAGGAGGTTAAGGCTACAGCCGGAAACAACCACCTGGGCGGCGACGACTTCGACCAGAGGATCATCAATTGGATGGTTGAATCCTTCAAGGCATCCGACGGGATCGACCTCACAAGCGACAGAATGGCTATGCAGCGTCTCAAGGAAGCTGCCGAGAAGACAAAGATCGAGCTTTCCTCCACACCCACATCCATGATAAACCTCCCCTATATCACAGCTGATGCAACAGGTCCTAAGCACATGGAGCTTACACTTACAAAGGCTAAGTTCGATGAGCTTACACACGATCTCGTTGAATCTACAATGGGTCCTGTTAAACAGGCTCTCTCCGATGCAGGTCTCCAGCCCTCCGACATCAGCAAGGTGCTCATGGTAGGCGGTTCCTCCAGAATCCCTGCTGTTCAGGAAGCAGTTAAGAACTTCATGCACACAGAACCCTTCAAGGGCATCAACCCCGATGAGTGCGTAGCTCTCGGTGCAGCTCTCCAGGGCGGTGTATTCACAGGTGATGTTACAGGCATGGTTCTTCGTGACGTTACTCCTCTCTCCCTCGGTATCGAGACTGCAGGCGGTGTCTGCACCAAGATGATCGAGAGAAACAAGGCTATTCCTATCAAGTATTCTCAGGTATTCTCCACATATGCTGACAACCAGACAGCAGTTGACATCAACGTTCTCCAGGGTGAAAGAGAATTTGCCAAGGATAACAAGCAGCTGGGTATGTTCCGTCTTGACGGCATCGCTCCTGCTCCCAGAGGAATCCCTCAGATCGAAGTAACCTTCGATATCGACTCCAACGGTATCGTTCATGTATCCGCTAAGGATCTGGGTACAGGTAAGGAGCAGAACATCACCATCCAGTCCTCCTCCAATATGTCCAAGGAGGATATCAACAAGGCTGTTGAGGAAGCTGAAAGATACGCTGAGGAAGACAAGAAGCGTAAGGAAGAGGTTGATATCAAGAATCAGGCTGATTCTATGGTATTCCAGAGCGAAAAGGCTCTCACAGATTTCGGTGACAAGATCTCCGATTCCGACAAGGCTCCCGTACAGGCTAAGATCGATGAGCTTAAGAAGGCTATCGAGAGCGGCAATACCGCTGATATGAAGGCTAAGACCGAGGAGCTCCAGAAGGCAGTTTACGAGCTGTCCTCCAAGGTATACCAGGCTGCAGGTGCTGCTCAGCAGGCTGCAGGCGGCGAAGCTCCCAATCCCGGTGCTGACAGCAATGACGGCGGCGAAGGCTTTGTTGATGCTGACTTCACAGAGGCGTAAACACCGACGAATTAATTGACAATTGACCTGAGGGCGGAAAAATTTCATTCCGCCCTTGTGTCGTGTTTAATACTAATCCTAAAGATAAAGATGTCAGATAGAATTAGTATGAAATTATCTTCCGCAGGATGACTGTCGGAGAAAGGATAATGGTTTATGGCAGATAAGAGAGATTATTATGAGGTCCTTGGTATCAGCAAGGGTGCCTCGGAGGATGAGATCAAAAAGGCTTACCGTGCGAGCGTAAAGAAATATCATCCCGACCTCCATCCCGATGACAAGGAATGCGAGGAAAAGATGAAGGAGGTCAACGAGGCATATGAGTGCCTTTCTGACCCCGATAAGAAATCCCGCTATGATCAGTTCGGCCATGCAGGCGTTGACCCTTCATACGGTGGGGGAGCAGGGGGCTTCGGCGGCTTCTCGGGCTTCGGCGACATGGGGGATATAGGAGACATTTTCTCCTCATTCTTCGGCGGAAGCGGAATGCGTTCAAGCAACCCCAACGCTCCAAGAAGAGGTCAGGATATCGAGACGGAGATCACCATTGACTTTATGGAGGCATGCAACGGCAAGAAGCATGACCTGAAGATAAACCGCATGGAAAAGTGTCCCGATTGTAACGGCTCAGGTGCGGCACCCGGCTCATCCACCAATACATGTCCCGACTGTAACGGCTCGGGTCAGGTCAAGGTCACACAGCGTACCCCCTTCGGAATGATCTCCTCCGCAAAGCCCTGTACAAAGTGCGGCGGAAAGGGAAAGGTAATTTCTCAGCCTTGCTCAAAGTGTCACGGTGCGGGCAGGGTTTCCCTTACAAAGACTATCTCCGTTGATATCCCTGCAGGTATTGACGACGGTCAGACACTGCAGCTTCGCGGAATGGGTCATAACGGTATAAACGGCGGACCCAGCGGCGATCTTCACGTTACTATATATGTTCGTCCCGATTCCATCTTCGAGCGTGACGGATATGATATCCATACCGAGATACCTATCACATACACTCAGGCAGCTCTGGGCGATGAGATCACCGTCCCCTGCATTGACGGAAAGGTCAAGTACCGCATTACCGAGGGTACACAAAGCGGAACAGTATTCCGTCTTAAGGGCAAGGGCGTTAAGAAGCTCAATCGCTCCGACAGAGGCGATCAGTACGTACACGTTTATGTTGAAGTTCCCAAGGACCTTTCCAAGAAGCAGAAGGATCTGCTCAAGGAGTTTGAGGCAAGCCTGACAGATGAGAACTACAACAAGAGAAAATCATTCTTTGCCAAGCTTAAGGACGCTTTGCAGAAGTGACAGCTGCGGTATCAGTCCCCGTCATGAATTGGCGGGGACTGATTTTTTTAGAATAAACTATTGATTATCTCTGAAAAATGTGGTATAATCATTTATATATCACTTATTCCCGGATTGTGATACGGGATATGGTTACGGAGGTATGATCATGATCGCTATTGGAAGTGACCACGGCGGATACGAGCTTAAGCTCCAGATCGCCGAGCATCTCAGAAAGAACGGCTATGAGGTCAAGGAAATGGGCTGCATGGACGGGAACAGTATCGACTATCCCGTTGTTGCCAAGGAAGTCTGCGAGGAAGTCCTTTCTGGCAGTGCGGAATACGCTATACTTATCTGCGGCACAGGCATCGGCATCTCTATCGCCGCTAACAAAATAAACGGCATCCGTGCAGCTCTCTGCACAGACTGCTACATGGCTAAATATACACGACTTCATAATAACGCAAATGTCCTCTGCATGGGGGGAAGAGTTATCGGTCCCGGTCTTGCTATTGAGATAACCGATACCTTCCTCTCCAATGAGTTTGAGGGCGGCAGACATCAGAGAAGAGTAGATCTTATTTCAGATCTGGAAAGCCGGAACTGAGAAAATACCTTTGAAAGGAATGAAGCTTTATGGCAAAATGTACTATAATCGACCATCCTCTCGTTCAGCATAAGCTGTCTCTTATGAGAGATATCAACACAGGCTCCAAGGAATTCAGAGAGCTGGTAAGCGAAGTCTCTATGCTCATGTGCTACGAGGCTTTCAGAGATCTTCCCGTGAAGTCCGTTGACATCCAGACTCCTCTCGGGATAGCTCAGTCCAAGATAATCTCAGGCAGAAAGCTTGCCTTCGTACCCATTCTCAGAGCAGGCCTCGGAATGGTTGACGGCGTTATGGGCCTTATCCCCGCTGCTAAGATAGGTCACATCGGTACTTTCAGAAATCCTGAGGATAAGGGTACTGTAGGCTACTACTGCAAGCTCCCTCACGACATCAGCTCCAGAGATGTTATCATCGCTGATATCATGCTCGCTACAGGCGGTGCGGCTTGCGAAGCTATCAAGCTTGTAAAGGAAGCAGGCAGCAAGAACATCAAGTTCATGTGCATAATCGGAACCGAAGAAGGCATTGCTCACATCAATCAGGTGCATCCCGACGTTGAGATATACTGTGCAGCTGTTGACCCCGAAATGAACGATCAGCTTTATATCGTTCCCGGACTTGGCGACGCAGGGGACAGAATGTTCGGAACAAAGTAATCTATACTGACACTTCCGCATAATGCTCCTGTTATCCGATCATTCCGGATAGTGTCAGCTATGATCTGGCAGATCATACATAGTTCACCCTTAGCTTAGGAGGTATTCGTTAATGTGCGGAATAGTTGGTTATGTTGGTGCAGAGGAATGTGCAGATATCCTTATCGGTGCACTGAAGAAGCTTGAATACAGAGGATATGACTCCGCAGGCATAGCTGTATTTGAAAAAAACAGGATAAAGACCGTTAAAGCCAAGGGTAAGATCTCCGAGGGTCTGGAGGAAAAGATACGCTGCGAGGGCAAGCCTTCCGGCTGCTGCGGTATCGGACACACAAGATGGGCTACTCATGGTGAACCATCCGATGTGAATTCACATCCTATCGGCAACGGAAGAGTTTCCATCGTTCATAACGGTATCATTGAAAATTACCGTGAGCTTAAGTCATTCCTTGAAGATCACGGCTATGGCTTTGAAAGCGAAACAGATACGGAGACCGTTGCAAAGCTTCTTGATTATTACTACAGCGGCGACCCCATTGAAGCAATTTCCAAGGCTATGAAGGATATTGAGGGAGCATATGCTCTGGGTATCATTTTCAGGGATTTCCCCGACAGGCTCTTTGCTATCCGCAAGGAAAGTCCCCTTATCGTAGGAAAGGGCAGTGTGTGCAATTTCATAGCATCCGATGTTACAGCTATCCTTGACCGCACAAGAGATTATTATCTTTTAGAGCAGGATGAGATAGCTATCGTAAAAAAGGATAAGATCAAGTTCGTAGACAGCCACGGCTTCGATATCGAAAAGGAAATGAAAACTGCAGACTGGGATATCTCTGCGGCGGAAAAGGGCGGATTTGCTCATTTCATGCTTAAGGAGATACATGAACAGCCTCAGGCAGTGAAGAATACACTTTCTCCCCGTATCAGGGACGGTCTGCCCTGCTTTGATGAGTGCGGACTTACCGATGAAATGATACGCGGCTATAGGAACATATTTATCATCGGCTGCGGCTCTGCCATGCATGCGGGAATGGTGGGCAAATATATTATCGAGGATATTGCCCGCACACCTGTTATTGTGGATATCGCATCCGAATTCAGATACAGGAATCCTCTGGTATCTGCCGATGACCTGTGCATAATAATTTCACAGTCGGGAGAGACAGCAGATACTCTTGCTGCTCTTAAGCTTGCAAATGAAAGCGGTGCCGACACCCTTGCCATCGTCAATGTTGTGGGTTCATCCATTGCCCGTGAGGCTAAGATGGTAATGTACACCAATGCGGGACCCGAGATATCTGTATGCTCTACCAAGGCATATGCCGTTCAGACAGCATTCATGTACCTTATGGCATTCCGTATAGCTATTGCAAAGGGAAAGCTGTCCGAGGATGAGGTAAGAGCCATGACAGATGAGCTTATGGCTATCCCTGATATCATTGAAAAATGCATCGAGAACAAGGAACAGTATCAGTTTGTTGCCTCCAAGCTTATCAGTGCGGACAGTCTCCTTTACATAGGCAGAGGACTTGATTATGCTCTCAGCATGGAGGGTTCACTAAAGCTTAAGGAGATATCCTACATTCACAGCGAATCCTACGCTGCAGGCGAGCTTAAGCATGGTACCATTTCACTTATCGACCGTGACACACCAGTTATCGCTGTTGCTACACAGTCCGCTCTTGCAGACAAGACCGCATCTAACGT
Organism: Huintestinicola sp.; assembly: GCA_051882495.1. Lineage (GTDB taxonomy): Bacteria > Bacillota > Clostridia > Oscillospirales > Ruminococcaceae > Huintestinicola. The sequence continues at coordinate 5,581 of JBJERX010000013.1, forward strand.
GAAGGAGGTCAAGGCAAGAGGTGCTATGGTGGTCATGCTTTGCCCTGAGGGAGCAGACGTGGACGAGAAAAGCGTTGACTACAAGGTTGAGATACCGGCAGTGCGTGATCTGCTCATGCCGCTGGTAACTATAGTTCCTCTGCAGATGATAGCTTATTACACTTCCGTCCTGCTGGGCAGAGATGTTGATAAGCCCAGAAACCTTGCAAAATCTGTAACAGTTGAGTAAATTATAAAGGAATAAATCAGATCATGGAGTTAATTTCTATCATCGTGCCGTGCTACAACGAGGAGGAATCACTTCCGCTTTTTTACGAAGAGATAACCCGTGTAACGGATGAAATGAAAGAAAAATATTACAGCCGGGGCATTTCCGACCTGAGCTTCGAGTTTATCTTTGTAAATGACGGCTCAAAAGATGACACGCTGAAAATACTCCGACGTATGTCCGAGGACGACAGGAGAGTATGCTACATCTCCTTTTCGAGAAATTTTGGCAAGGAGGCAGCTATGCTTGCGGGACTTGAACGTTCCCGTGGAGATTATGCAGTCATTCTGGATGCAGATCTTCAGCATCCCCCAAAGCTTATTCCTCAGATGTATGAATATGTCCGCAGCGGTGAATATGACTGTGCCGCAACACGGAGAATATCCCGCAAGGGCGAGCCTAAGCTGCTTTCATTCTTTGCACGCAGCTTTTATAAGATAATCAACAGCATATCCCAGACTGAGATAGTTGACGGTGCACAGGATTACAGGTTCATGACACGTCAGATGGTGAATGCCATTCTTGATATGCCGGAAAGCTGCCGCTTTTCCAAAGGCATATTCAGCTGGGTAGGCTTTGACACCAAGTATATCGAGGTCGAGAATACGGAACGTGCAGCAGGGAAGACTACATGGAATTTCAGAAAGCTGTTTCTCTATTCTCTTGACGGGATATTTGCTTTTTCCACTGCTCCGCTATGGCTTTCCGTCATAATGGGGATCATCTTTATACTGGTCGCAGCGGTGCTGTTTATAAGGCTGCTGATACTTGGAGAGACGATAGAGGGACACAGCCTGTTAGCTGCAATTATCTTCCTTGCAGGTGGCATACAGCTTTTCTGCATGGGAGTTTCGGGTCAGTATATTTCCAAGATGTACACCGAGATAAAGCATCGTCCCCGATACATCGTAAAAGAGACCGAGGACATCTACAGCAAGAAAAATAAAAATCGAAAGGATTGATTCAAATGAACATTTGGCATGATATTGAACCTGACAGAATAACCAAGGATAATTTCTATTCTGTAATAGAGATACCTAAGGGCAGCAAGATGAAGTATGAGCTTGACAAGAAAACAGGTATGCTCAGACTTGACCGTGTACTGTACACATCCACACACTATCCCGCAAACTACGGCTTTATCCCCCGTACCTATGCCGAGGACGGAGACCCCCTGGACGTACTTGTGCTCTGCTCCGAATCCATTTATTCCATGGCACTTGTAAGATGCTATCCGATCGGTGTTATCTCCATGCTGGATAACGGTGCAAAGGATGACAAGATAATTGCTATCCCCGTAAATGACCCCACATACAACAGCTATACGGATATCAGCGAGCTTCCCAGACATATTTTTGAGGAAATGTCCCATTTCTTCCGTGTATATAAGCAGCTTGAAGGCAAGGAAACTGCTATCGATGAGATCAAGAACAAGGACGCTGCCATCCATATCATTGAGAACTGCATAGACAGATATATTGATTATTTCTGCAAGGGCAAGGCAAAGGAATCACCTGCACCGAAGAAGTCCGAGAAGGCAGGCAAGAAGGAATGAGCATCGTAACTCCGGAGGAGCTTATTGCGGCTGCCGAGGATGCAAAGCTGAGAGCATATGCACCGTATTCCAATTTCAGCGTGGGTGCTGCATTGCTGACTGCAGAGGGGAAGATATTCACGGGCTGCAATGTAGAGAACAGTTCTTACGGAGCATGCAATTGTGCGGAGAGAACAGCAGTGTTCAAGGCAGTATCCGAGGGATACAGGAGCTTTGAGGCTATCGCCATTGTTTCATCATCGGGAGACTATACATATCCCTGCGGCATATGCAGGCAGGTTCTTTTTGAATTCGGTGATGATATAACTGTTATAATGAATGGCAGGGATGGTATCGTTTCAAAGAAGATAAGTGAACTGCTTCCTGACGGATTCAGATTGTAATAATAACATTGACGGGACTGAGCATAGTGCTTGCTCAGTCCCGTTTTGTTATATTATCCTGCCGTCTGTGGATATTGTTTTTACGATGACCGGGATATCTCTTCCGCAGCCTTCCACGGCTGCTTTTACGGCATTTTCAAGCCCTCCGCAGCAGGGGACTTCCATTCTTGCAACGGTTATTGATGAAATATCATTGCATGAGAATATCTCACGCAGCTTTTCACTGTAATCGGAAGAATCAAGCTTGGGACAGCCAACGAGAGTTATCCTGTTCCGTATAAAATCACGGTGAAAATCCGGGTATGCATATGCGGTGCAGTCTGCTGCTATGAGCAGATCAGCTTCGTCAAAATAGGGTGCATTGACAGGTACCAGCTTTATCTGTACAGGCCACTGTCTCAGCTCGGAATGAGAGGCTGTTATGCTTTCCGGTGAGGATCCTGTCTTTCGTTCAAATGTAATCATCCTGCTGCCCGGGCATCCGCTGTGGACGGTTGACTTTGCCGATACTGCCGCCTTAGCAGCCATTACCGCAGCCTCATCGTATGCAAGTGCCTCACGTTCCTCAAAGGTGATCGCTCCTGTGGGGCAGGCGGGTAGACAATCGCCCATTCCGTCGCAGTAATCATCACGAATGAGCTTTGCTTTGCCGTTCACCATACGGATAGCTCCCTCATGGCATGCATTGGCACATGCTCCGCATCCGTTGCATTTTTCTTCATTGATATGTATTATCTGACGTATCATAATTATTTACCTCATTTCAATTTTTATCGTATAAAATAGTGTGATATGCTATCAGCACTATCATCATTATATCCCATAAACAAAGATATGAATGTTGCACAGGCAACATTCACACCCGGGAATTACAGGTTTATATTGATTATCCTGAAAGTATTTCTGTCAAAATCTATTATGCCCTCGTTTTTCATATTGTTCAGCTCACGTGTAAGTGCACTTCTGTCTGCACAGAGATAATCCGCAAGCTCCTGTCTGCCAAATGATATCTCAAAGTAAAGCTGTCCTTGTTCCTGTGCCCGGATCGAAAGGTAGGTAAGTATCTTTTCCCGGAGAGTTTTTTTTGATATTATCTCTGCCTTTTCCATAAGCCGTTTGTTCTTTTCGGCAAGTGCAAAAACCATATTTCTTACCAGCTGATGATGAAAAACACATGTATTGCTGCATGTGCGGAGCAGCTGCTCAAATGGTAGGAAGATCATCTCTGTATCCTCGTAAGCGTAAAATGTGACAGTTGAGGGGGAGCCGCTGCTGCATACAAATGTTTCGCCTATAAGCTCTGTAGGCTTCAGGAAAGCTATGATCGTTTTTCCGCCCCATATGTCCTCTTTCAACATATGAACAGAGCCGCTGAGGATAATGCCTATGCTGTCAAGCCTGTCCTGCTCGGAAAAGATGAAACTGCCTTTTGGGTATTTCCTTACAGTGCAGCCCAGACAGTTCAGAATATGCTCTATGTCATTTTCGGATATCCCGCTGAACAGCGTTACTCCCTTTAACTTTTCTGTAAGCTCCATTTTTTCACATCCATATTTAAAATTTGTGCCCTATACTTATTATTATGCAGATTCAGCCTGACATATATTATACTCCATTTTCAAGAAAAATGTCAACATTCCATAGTATGGTGGAAAATATTTTTCTGAGATACCTTGACAGGCGAGGTATCTTGTGATATAATATATATAAACCGATGATGGGAGGCGGATAAATGCCTATCAATTCAGACCTTATCCGTGGGCATACGGATACCATAATCCTGGCATGCCTTATGAAGGGCGACAGCTATGGTTATCAGATCAATAAGGAAATAATGGAGCTTACCAATAATGAATACGAGCTTAAGGAAGCTACCCTTTACACTGCGTTCAGACGGCTTGAAAGCAGCGGGCTGATACTATCCTACTGGGGTAATGAGAACGTGGGAGCAAGACGGCGGTATTATTCCATAACCGATGCAGGACGTGCTGCTTATTACACCAATCTTGAAGAGTGGAAAAGCACAAAAGAGCTTTTAGATAAAATGCTGATGCTATAATGGAGGAAATGAAATGATGAAAGAACAGCTTAGAGCGTATATAGATGATTTGTTTACGGGAGTGGAAAGAACACGTTACACCGATGAGCTCAGAGACGAGCTTCTTGCCGACCTGAATTCTCACTATGATGACTGCGTGAGCAGGGGAATGAGCGAAACTGAAGCCTATGGGGAGGCTATAAGAAATGCAGGAGATATGCATGAGCTTATCGAGGAGGCAAAGAACAAGGCAGTTACAGTGGGAGGAATATCAGATATGCCGTACATTTCCACACCGAGAATTGATCTTTCGGGACGGGGGAACGGGTTCTTCCGAAATATCACTCCCGAAAATGAAAAAACTATCCTCGGAACAATTACGGCAATATTCTGGCTTGTAGTTGTGGGAGTGTATTTCTTTACAAGCTTCCTGTTTCAGAACTGGGACTGGTCATGGCTGATATTTATAGCAGCTTCCGCAGTAAATGTTCTCCTTGATCTTGCCTTTGACCTGAACAAGCTCAAGCGTGAGCCGTATACCGTGAAGATACATAATAAGATACTGAACAAGATCTGCGGTGCATTTTCTGCTGTGCTGTGGCTTGTGACTGTCATCGTTTATTTCGTTATCAGCTTTCTGTTTGGTATCTGGGATATTTCCTGGCTTATTTTTATTGTTTCCACAATACTCCAGCTGATACTTAACGCATTTATCAAGCTCAGTAAAAAATAATAATACTATTGCTCCCCCAATTAACTATTGAATTTTCTGCTTGCCCCGCTGTCGAAATCCGTCGTCAGAAAACCTTGCAATATCCGCATATTCCTGCGGTTTTCTTTCTTGGCTTTCGACAGCGGTTCTTCGCATAAACTTCATCAGTTAATTGGGGAAGCAATAATAACCATTTGTTCTATGGATAAAGACGGTGGATATAATACGACGGGTCAAGAAAAACGACCGCAGACAAGCTGCCGCCTGTCAAGAGAGTTTGACGCAGAGTGGGCGTATTATAGCCGCCGTATTTTATCAGGTTAAATGGTTATTAGTATAATATCCGCTCGGCGTATGGTCCATTGCAGAGGAGTTCAGACGCAGAGCGGATATATTTGTTTGTTGGGAATAGTATCAGGTGTTATTAAGTGCAGTTTGGGGCTGCTGCTGATTATCGGTCATTTCTCTGCCGCCGGTTCTGCCGCCGCGGCCTCCTCCGAATCCGCCCCGTCCGGATGTCTTTTCACCCGCACTTACGGATATGGAATCCATGGTGATAGTCTGGCTGATCGTTCCCGCCGTCAGAGTGTAGGTCTCATTTGCGGTAAGCTTATTGCTGCTGAATACCACTGAGGATATGGTTTTTGTGGTTTGGTGGGAATACACCGTAGTTCCGTCAGAAGCGGTTATGGTTATCTCTGTTCCGGGAGAAATGCTTTCGCTGAAATTGCATAGGAATGAATACTGCAGAGAGCTTTCGTCAAATCCTTCCGCCATTCCCGAACTGCCTGAGGCAAAGATCTCACCACCCGTGACGATGCATTTTCCTCCGCTTTCAGTGCCCGTATCAAGAGCACCGTTAGCTCCGTTTTCGGGGCCTTCTACAAGAATAGTTCCGCCTTCAATATAGAGATTTCCGTTGGAATCAAGACCGTCACCATCAGCGTTAACGTATATATTTCCCCCTGTTATGCGGAGATTCGGCTGAGGCATATCGGATTTCTCGGCATCAGCGGCTTTGCCCCTGTCAAACATGGAGTTCCCGCCGAATGCATTTATTCCGTCATCGGATGAGGTTATGCTTATCTCGCCGTCTGTTATGGTTATCTGATTGCCCTCAAGACCCTCGTAGGAGCGGGATATGTTAATGCAGCCTCCGCTGATATCAAGCTCAGCTTCGCAATGAATGCCGTCGTCCCCTGAGCTGAGAGACAATACTCCTCCGCTGACTGATGCACTTCCGTCTGAATGGATGGAATCATCGCGGGAATCAACAGAGATATTTCCACCCGAAATATCTGCGGACTTTCCTGCCTTAAGACCCTTGGTGCTTTCCTCATTGCTGTTATCTGCATCCCACTGATCTTCATCGCTGAACCGAGGCATTTGTGAATGCTCCTCATTGTTTGGAAATCCGCTCATATCAGGGGGCTGAGGACTGCTTTCATCCATTTCGGGAGCCTGGGGCATATTGTTCATGTCAGGCATATTGCTCATGTCGGGCATATTGCTCATGTCGGGCATATTGCTCATGTCGGGCATATTGTTCATGTCGGGCATATTGCTCATGTCAGGCATATTGTTCATGTCGGGCTTCTGCATACCGCCCATAGGCTCAAAGCCTCCGCTGCCGAATCCTGCTCGGAAATCGGCATCAGCCGAGCCGCCGCCTGAAATGATGCTTATATCGCCCCCCGAAACGGTCAGAGTGTTTTCCGCACTGATACCGTCTCCAAGGCTTGTGACAGCTGCCGTTCCTCCGGATATGATGATATTGCCCTTGTCCTCATCCTTGTCGTTGTCTGACTTGATACCGTCACCGCCGCAGTCAACAGTCAATGTTCCTCCTGTGACAGTAACGCTGTCGCTGCCCTTTATTCCGTTGTTAACAGCAGTAACGGAGATGTTTCCCCCGATTATGGACAGATCATCTCCCGACTGGATGCCGTTGTTGATATAGCCAAGAACATTCAGACTGCCCTCACCTGAAAGTGTGAGGTCTCCCTTGGAATGCACCGCTCCTCCGGATGCAGCTTCATCTGCCCCGTCAGCTGTGATCTCCTTTTCGGTCCCGCTGGTTATCCTGTTCTCTGTACTCTTGTTCAGAACGATGTTGATATCTGTCTTGTTCTCGGAATAAATGGCACTTTCAGCACTTGAGATATCAAGACCGTTAAGTATCAGAGTGACTGTGGAATCATCCGGTGCTGTGATGCGGACGCTGCCGGAAGAAGCTCCGGACAGCTCATACACTCCTTCGGAGCTGATAGTCAGAACACCCTCCGAAAAGGATGCTCCGCTGCCGTTTATTTCAGCGTTATCTGAGGAAAAAGCAATGTATGTATCTGCATCTGTGGGGATGCTTTCTGCCTGATCGTTCGTATAATTTTCCCGGGGAACACTGCAGGCAGACAGCAGGACTGCCGCCGAAGCAGCTATGAGTTTTCTGTAGTGTATCATATTTCTTCCTCCGATCAGAGAATATCTGAGGTCGGTATGGGTTCAACCGAAATGTTGAGATTACCGTTCCTTGTGCGGATGTCGTCCATAAAGCTCTTGGGGACATTTCCCTCAGGCATACAGATGATATATGTCAGTTCAAAAAGAGTCCCCATGTTGGATGTCCTTACACGTTCAAGCCTGAAGGAGTATTTGTATTTCTCGAAAATATCATCAAACATCCCTTCATAATTCAGGTCTTCGGGGATGGTTATCCTCAGCATTTTTTCGCACTGCCTGGGTATTCCGAAGCCTGTGTAGGTGATTATCAGAGTGAGAATGCATACAACAGCCTGGAATACAGCTGCATATACAACAAACCCCATTCCTATAGCAAATCCCGAAGTCATTGCTGTGAATATTGCGGATATCTCCCGTGCCGTTCCCGGGACGCTTCTGAAACGCACAAGAGCAAAGGCTCCTGCTATGGCAACACCTGCACCGATATTGCCGTTTACGATCATGATTATTACAGCGACTGTGAGGGGAAGCAGGGAAAGGGTAAGTGCGAAGCCCGCACTGTGTCTGCTTTTGTTTATGAAAACTAAAGCTGAGATCATGCCGATGGCTATTGCACTTACGCAGCAGATAAGCATATCCCATATAGATATCCCATCTGAAAATATACTGTTAAACATAGATAGCTTTCCTTTCTTTGCCGAATACCTGAGGCAAAATATATTTCTGATAGCATGTTCCGTATTTGGAGAATGATACGGGCTTGATATGGTTCTCCGAAAGCAGGGTTATCATCCACAGGGGCATTGCCTTTGGTACCTTTACCTCCATTATGATGATATCATCATCGGTAACGGACTGACCGTGATCCCCTGCCCGGAGGTCAAGCTCGTGGGTACGCCACCTGATGTTTCTGTCAAAGGTAACACGAAGCTCGGTTCCCGACAGCTCATGAAGTGCTGTCCTGTCGTATCCGATGAATGCTTTGGGACGAAGGGGAATCCTGTCAAGCATATAGCGTATTTCGTTTTGGATCTGCACATTTTCACCGTCGATATAGGTGCAGTTATTCACAAAAGCATCCACAGCAGAATAGCTTCCTGCTATCCTCCGCTTGTATACGATACCCTTGTATTTTTTCTTGATCTCAGCGAATATCATGCTGTCATCTGAGGGAACGCCATAGCTTCGGACACGGAATTTTTCCTTGTATACAGGCTTGTTTATTGATGCACGTATCAGCCGATAGTCATCTGTATCGTAGTAGATATTGCATATGGTATGTAAGCCGTATCGGTCTATGGTCATATACTCCGACAGGCGGAGAATAAAGCTGTCATACTGCTCAGGGGTCAGCAGATATTTTTTTTCGTATCTTTTGAATGTATATTGGATATTACTCATTTACAGCCTCCTGTTTATTTCCGGTAAGCCTATAATATCACCCAAACCTTAAAACAGGCTTATATCAAAAAGTGATTATTGTAAAAACAACTGCCTGTATCGTTATAATACACAGGCAGCAGTTTGAAACAGACATTTATCTTGATTTTTTCTTCATGCACAGCTCGAACATATTTCCCATGGAAAAGCCTCCTGAGCCTGCAGAGCTGTTGTATGTGACACCCGAATGTCTTATGCCGTCCATTTTTTCCTTGTCGGAGATGAAACGCATTACTTCGGCTGTGTTCTTTGCATCCGCAAGAGCACCGTGCTCAGCTCCGCTGAAATAAATTTTCAGCGTACCGAGAGCATTTGTCAGATTCATGGATTTGGAAAATCCCATCTGACGCTGATAGAGCTTCTGCAGATCGATCCAGTGAACGAAAAAACGGTCAAACCGAGGATCTTCAGGCTCCTTAAGATCGATCTCATTCAGCATGACATCACGGTCGGACATGCTCCATGAATACAGGCTGAAGGGTTCATCCCCTATCCAGTCGATAAATCTGTTCATTGCTTCGCTGAAGCATACGCAGTTTTCAAGCTGCTCGTTGGTGATGCCTGTTATGGAGGTTATTTTTTGCTCTATTACATTGTGCTGAGGCTTTATGTATATATCGAATTCGTCCACCTGTTCCAGCTTGTCATTGAGCTTGACCGCTCCTATCTCGATTATCTCATGACGGGCGATCTCACGAAGCTCCGGGCTGCGTATGGGGTTGAATTCAAGGTCAAGAACTATTTTGTAATGATTTGAGGGCATTTTTTCATCTCCCCTGTTATGTTTATCTGATACTGATTCCGAATCAACGTATATACAGATAGAATTAGTATGAGAAAAATATGTCTTGATTTGATAATATAATTGTATCACCTTGGGGTGATTTTGTCAATACAAACAGTCCCGGACAGGCTTATGCATTTCCCGGGACTGTTACATGATATAGCATTAGGTCACCTCTAAAAAACATAGTGCCTCAGATGCTAAGGCTTTAGCCGGTGGTTTTTAGAGGTGACCATTATAAAAAGGGGTCACTTCTTCAGCTTGAATGAACCCACAAGCTTCTTGAGCAGCATTGCCTGACCCGAAAGCTCTTCGGATGCTGCTGCACTCTGCTCAGCTGTTGCAGTGTTGCTCTGGACAACTCCCGAGATCTGCTCGATACCTGCGGATATCTGATTGATAACATCTGCCTGAACGCCGCAGGCGTCGGCAATGCTCTCTACTATATCCTTTACGGAATCGGAGCGTTCAGCCACTCCCGAAACAGCTCCGGAGGTCTCTGCTGTAATGACCTTGCCGTTTTCTGCGGCGGCAAGTGCCTTTTCGATAAGGAGATTGGTTTCCTGTGCAGCCTGGGATGATTTGGAAGCAAGGCTGCGTACCTCGTCAGCTACTACAGCAAAGCCCTTGCCTGCTTCGCCCGCTCTTGCTGCTTCAACTGCTGCATTAAGGGCAAGGATATTTGTCTGGAATGCGATATCCTCGATCTCCTTATTGATCTTGCTGATCTCTGCAGACGCATCGCTGATGTCCTTCATTGCCTCTGTAAGGCGGGACATATCATTGGATGCAGTCTTAACGCAGGTCACAGTCTCTTCAACCAGAGTGCGTCCTTTCTCGCAGTTTGAGTAGGTAGCATTGATCTGGTCGGAAATAGTATGAATCGTAGCCGCAAGCTCCTGGATGGAGGATGCCTGCTCCGTTGCACCCTGTGAAAGTGACTGTGCACTGCCCGATACCTGTTCGGAGCCTGTGGACACCTGATCTGCGGAGGTATTGATCTGACCCATTGTATGGTTCAGATCGGAATTTATCTTTGCGATGGCTTCCACAATAGCGTGAAGGTCTCCGCAGTACCTTGCCTCATTCATGCGGCAGTCAATGCCCAGATCACCGTTTGCCATTGCATTCAGATTTCCGGAAATGTCACCGATAATGGTGTTGAGGTCGCTCACCAGACGTGCTGTTGCATCTGCAAGCATTCCTGTTTCGTCCTTTGCCTTTACAGCCGGAACGGGGCTTGTAAGGTCACCCTCCGAAAGACTGATTATTCTGTCTGTGCAGGACTTGATGGGATTGCCTATGGAGCGTCCGAGTCTGACCGACAGGATCACGGATACGATTATTGCTGCTATAGTGATGGTGATGCATACAGCGATCCCCTGGTACGCTTTTCCCAGGAAGTCTGCCTTAGGAGCATACACAACCAGCGACCAGCCGTTGGAATCGGCAATGGGGGAATAGCCTGCGATTATCTTCTGACCTGCCCGCTCGGTAATATCAACGCCGTTTTCTCCCGCGAGTATCTTTTCGTGAAGGGCAGCCATCTCGGCGTAGCCGGGATCTGTTTCGGCAAGAGTCTGTATGTTTTCGCCGCTCTTGACGATCTCCATGTCAATTGCCGCAATAGTGCTGCCGGAGGAATTTATCATGTATGCGGTGCTGTTTTCGCTGATCTTTATGGAACGTATTATATCGTTAAGGAATTCCTCATGAGGAACAACATAAACGCAGCCTGCTACCTTTGAGCCTGTAACGCCGCCCTCCCACAGGGGAGCAGCAACAATAACAGTGAGCTTGCCTGTTACCTTTGAAACAAGAGGGTCAGAGACCCATGTTTCACCCTTGATCGCATGTTGGAAATATTCTCTGTCGGAATATGTATTGCCGTCGATGCCGTTGCCCTCCAGATCAATAAGATTGCAGCGTTCAAGACCGTAGTATTCCGCACGGTTGGCTAATATGGATTTTTTCGCCTCGTCGGACATGGAAGGGTCGGTGAGAGGACTGATGCCGCCTATGTCCTGGGCAATGTTCAGGTATGAACTGATCTCCCATTTTGCCCTGTCGGATGCGATGATGGCAGTTTCCTCAATGCTGTCCTTTGCAATGCTCGTGGCAACCTCCATATTCATATTGGCGGTTATAAAGCAGACGAGGATAAGTGCTGCTGCGACTGTAAGTGATGCTGTCAGAATAATTCGTGAACGTATAGATGTCATTTTTCATTACCCCTTGTGATACACTTCGTATTAAAACAAAGTGTTATTGAGTATATGTACAGATACAGCGTTTCTGTCGAAAAACTCATTCTGAATGAGGCTGCATATCTGCAACCCTATTATAACACAGCGGAGATGACAATATATGAATAAAATGTAAATGTAGCAGTTAATAATGTAGAAAAAAACGCCTGTTTTCTGGTTGGTATGCACAAAAAACACCCTTATTTATATATGCTTATTATGTAGTATTATTATACAGCTCAGTGCTGCTGCGGTAATTGTTTACTGCGAAAAAGTACCCTCCGGCTCTTTTTTGTGCTATCTGACAAATTTCGGCTGGGGACTTGAAATTGTCAGATAATTGTAATATAATTATACTGTATATCTATGTAAAGTCATATATTGCACCGAAAGGAAGAATTGCTATGGATTCCATGAACTGGACAGAAGTCAACATCTATACTACTACCGAAGGTATTGAGCCTGTATGCGGACGTTTGCTGACTGTTGGCATTACAGGATTTGTTATTAAGGATGCAAAGGATTTCGAGGATTTCCTTAACGATAAAACAGGCAACTGGGATTACATTGACGATGATCTCATGAACCTTAAAAACTGCGAGACCTGTGTTACATTCTACCTGGCAGATAATTCCCAGGGGGCGGATATGCTTATCAGCGTAAGATCGCAGATGGCAGAGCTTAAAGCAATGGATGCCGATAATGCATTCGGCAGATTGGAATGCGGGCTTGCAAATGTCCGTGAGGAGGACTGGGCGAATAACTGGAAGAAGTATTTCAAGCCCCTTACCGTAGGAAACAAGCTTGTTATCAAGCCCTCCTGGGAGGAGTATGACGGCAGTGACGGTGATAGGACCATTCTTGAGATAGACCCTGCATCGTCCTTTGGTACAGGTCAGCACAATACAACTCAGCTTTGTCTGGAGCTGCTGGAGGAATATCTTTCGGAGAATGACAAGGTCCTTGATGTGGGATGCGGAAGCGGGATCCTGTCTATTGCGTCTGTTCTCCTTGGTGCGGAAAGTGCTTATGCAGTGGATATCGATCTTAATTCCACAAGGATAGCAGAGGAGAATGCAGTGAAGAACCATATCCCTGCAGATAAATACAAGGTTCGTGCAGGCAATATCATAACCGATGAGGAGCTGTGCGGAGAGATCGTCGCAGAGGGCAGCTATGACCTTATCACCGCTAACATAGTAGCTGACGTGCTTATTGCAATGAGCCCGATTTTCGGAAGGTTCCTTAAGAAGCTGGGTACTATTATTATTTCGGGCATCATTATCGAGAGATGCAGCGAGGTAATGGAGGCTATGGAGAATAACGGCTTTAAGCGTGACCGCCTTGTTGAATCCGGGGGCTGGGCTGCTGCGGCATTTACCTATGTGGGCTGATAGGAGTGAGGAAATGGATATTGCATTTGTTTCGGAAAATAAGATAATGCAGATGAAAAACGGCATTATCTCGGAGATACCCTGCGGCAAGATAATAAAATACAAGGAGACCCTTGACAGCATACGCAGGAGAAGCGAGTGGAAGAACACTGGCAAGGGTGCTCAGTTCATGGGTACTGCAACTACTCAGATGTGGGACAGTGACGAGGTGCCCGCTAAGATAAGCGGGATATCTCTGACAGATATCGATGCTGACGGAGAGATCTCGGACAGGCTTGTATACGGCGTTATTCTCGATGATTCGGGAAGCCTGTATCACAGGAGCCTTGACCGCTCGGACAGTGCAGAGGGACTTATCCTGTCAGGCAATGATACCTTTTTCGGTGCCTTCGATTGTTATAAGGGGAAAATGGCTGTAAGCATGGGCAGCAGTACCTCCCATCTTCACATTGCTGTAATGGAGCCGCCATCATCCCATTATACCGAATATACCGACGGTGATACTATCGAGGAGAACCCTTACATAAGCCGATGCAGAAACGGCATATATTTTTCCACAGCAGGATACGGCAGGGACGAGAGCGGTGCTGCAGCGGGAATATCTCCCAGAGCCGCTGCTTTTCTTGACCTTGATACCAATGAGATGAGCGAAATTTTGTCCGATGAAAAGACGGACTACTATAAAATAAAGGATGACTCCCGGGGCAATATATATTATATCCGTCAGCCCTATGGCGGTGAACGTCCCGACAGCGGGATAAAGTTTACCGATATCCTGTTTTTCCCTTTCAGACTGTTCAAGGGTCTGTTCGGTTGGCTTAATTTCATGTGCACCATATGGGGCGGCGAATCCCTGAAAAACGGCGGTGGAGCTCCTCCTGCATTCGGCGGAGAAAAATCAAGGCAGCGAAGCAGGAAGGATATGATAATCGAGGGAAATGTTATCAATGCGGAGCGGCTTGCAAATGCGGAGAAGCTTAAGGATGACGATCTTTCGGGCTTCATGCCCCTGTCGCGGGTGCTTGTAAAGCGGTCGCAGGACGGCAGCGAGGAGATACTTGCAAAGGGCGTGCTGGATTACACTCTTACAGAGGAGGGCATCCTTATTTCCGACGGCAGGCAGATACTTCTCCTTTCGGAGGATGGCAGCCGCAGACGTATCACAAAGGCGTCATTTGCCCAGAGCATTACTGTTATTGATTGACACGCCTGTAATCGGCAAAGGAAAGGAAATTGAAATGGCAGCAAAAAAGAAAACATATGATAACGACAGTATAACCGTCCTTAAGGGTGCGGACAGAGTAAGAAAGCGTCCTGCGGTAATTTTCGGCTCGGACGGAATTGACGGATGCGAGCATTCTGTGTTCGAGATAATCTCCAATTCCATAGATGAGGCGAGAGGCGGTTATGGTGACAGGATAATAGTTACACGATACAGAGACTGTTCCGTTGAGGTGGAGGATTTCGGACGAGGATGTCCCGTTGACTTTAACAACGCTGAGCAGAGATATAACTGGGAGCTGGTTTACTGCGAGCTTTACGCAGGCGGCAAGTATGAGAATAACGGCGGCAGCGGAGATTATGAATTCGCACTGGGTCTCAACGGTCTGGGTGCCTGTGCAACACAGTATTCCTCGGAATATATGGACGTTGAGGTTTTCCGTGACGGATTCAAGTTCAATCTCCACTTTGAAAAGGGCGAGAACATTGGGGGACTGAAAAAGGAGGAGACCCGTTTAAAGAAAACAGGTACCCGCACCCGCTGGAAGCCCGACCTTGAAGTATTTACGGATATCGCCGTAAGCAAGGAATATTTCCGGGAGATCATGAAGAAGCAGGCTGTGGTAAATCCCAAGGTCACATTCGTATTCCGCAATGAGACCGAAAACGGCTTTGAGGAGGAGAATTTCTACTACGAGAACGGCATATCCGATTATCTTGCGGAGATCGTGGGAAATGACAATATCACTTCCCTGCAGTTCTGTTCCTGCGAACGCAAGGGTCGTGACCGGGATGACAAGCCGGAATACAAGATGAAGCTGTCATGTGCGTTCACATTCTCCAATAAGATAAAGCTGCAGGAATACTACCACAATTCAAGCTTCCTTGAATACGGCGGTTCCACGGAAAAGGCTGTAAGGACAGCATTCCGTTCCTATATTGATTCCTATCTTAAAGCGAACAACAAGTACACTAAGAACGAAGGTAAGATCACCGACGCCGATATCGCAGAGAGCCTTGTGCTTATATCTTCCTCATTCTCCACATATACATCCTACGAGAATCAGACAAAGAAAGCTATCAATAACAGATCGATCTACGAAAATATGGTGGATTTCCTTAAGCACCAGCTTGAAGTATATTTTATAGAGAATCCCGATGAAGCTGTTAAGATATGCGAGCAGGTAATGATAAACAAGAGAAGCCGCGAGAATGCCGAAAAGGTCCGTCTCAATACAAGGAATAACCTGACAAAGCAGATAGACCTTTCAAACATGGTGGAGAAATTTGTTGACTGCCGCTCAAAGGATCTTACCAAGCGTGAGGTCTACATCGTGGAGGGTGACTCCGCTCTGGGTTCCTGCAAGACGGCGAGAAATGCAGAATTCCAGGCTATCATACCTATCCGCGGAAAGATACTGAACTGTCTCAAGGCGGATTATG
>JBJERX010000014.1:0-4979 GCA_051882495.1 Huintestinicola sp.
ATTTATTGAGTTCCTTCTCTCATATAGGTTCCCCCCCTCGCACCCTTAGGTGCATTATAATCGCCAAATTTATACAAAACTATTTTGGACAAACAAAAGTGACCCGTTAACAGCATTGCACCGTTACCGAGCCACTATTTATAATATTAAACAAAAGTATGTAACGCCCGGGTGCAGGCTCAACCTGCCGTTACCGAGTCACAAACTATGATTCAAAATAAAAGTACCGAAACGAGCGGGTGCAGGGACACCCTGCCTGCCTCATATATGAAAGCACTTCTTGACTCCTGCAAGGGTTCCAAGAACAAGGAGCTGGCAATCCTTGCTGAATTCGGTCTCAGCTGTGATGCTGGGATAAAGAACGCCGTTGATCTTCAGTGCTATAAGATTTATTCCGTACTTTCTGCGGATATTTATCTCACCAACCGACTTGCCTACCCAGCTTGGAGGCACCGATACATCAAATACCGCATAGTCTCCGTCAAGACGGGTGTAATCAAAAATATGATCGGATGTATAGCGGATGGCTGTCCATGATGCAAGCTGCTTCTCGGGATATACTACCTCATCCGCACCGTTTCTCAGGAGAAATTTTTCATGCACGTCTCTGGACGCACGTGCAACGACCTTCTTTGCCCCAAGCTCCTGCAGGAGAGATGTGGTTTCCAGGGAGCTTTGGAAATTATCACCGATAGCTACGATACAGACATCATAATCACTGACACCAAGTGCCTCCAGATTCTCACGATTTGTGCAGTCTGCGATCTGTGCCTTTGTAACATAGGGCAGAGCCGCATTCACCCGCTCCTCATTGATATCAACAGCCATGATCTGGTGACCAAGCTCATTTATCTTCCTTGCGATATGACGGCCGAAACGTCCTAAACCTATAAGCAGTACTGATTTCATAATGATATTCCTTTCTTTATCCGACGTTGATGTTTTCCATAGGATACTTTGTATTATCTGTGTGCACGGGAGAAATCGCAGCGTAAATAAATGTAAGTCCGCCCACTCTTCCGAAGAACATCAGGCACATTAGAATTATTCTGGACGCTAAGCTCAGCGTTGGAGTAAGTCCTAATGATAATCCTACCGTTCCCACTGCCGAAGCCGACTCAAACAGACATCCGAGCAAAGGAAGCTCCTCGATAAGGCTTATTGAGATGCCTCCTGCCGCAAACAGAAGAAGATAGATGAACAGCAGAGCGGCAGCCTTATTGACGGTACTCTCGTCGATTCGTCTGCCAAAGAAAACCGTATCTTCCCTGCGTCTGAAAACCGACAGTGTGGAGGATACGAGAACCGCAATGGTATTGGTCTTGATGCCGCCTGCCGTAGAACCTGTTGAACCGCCTATCAGCATGACCATCATCATAAGGAAAAGTCCGCCTTGGCTGAGAGCACCGAAATCTGCGGTATTGAAACCCGCTGTTCGTGTTGTTACGGACTGAAACAAGGAGTACAGCAGACGCTCTCTTATAGGCTCATCTCCATACTCAAAGAAGAAAAGATATGCCGCAGGGAATACTATCAGCACAGCAGTTGTCACAAGTATGATCTTGCTCTGGAGACGGTATTTCCTGAATCTGAAACGATTGGTCAGGATATCGTTCCATGTGAAGAATCCAAGACCGCCGCTTATTATCATAAGCATTATAACTATGTTCAGAAGAATATTCGACGAGTAGGATGTAAGGGATGAAAATTTCCCGTTTATGCCCATCAGATCAAATCCGGCATTGCAGAATGCGGAAATGGAATGAAAGAAGGAATACCACAATCCCTTTCCGAATTCAAAATCCCTGCAGAATACAGGCATCAGAAGCAGACACCCTACCAGCTCCGTTCCGAATGTAAAGAGGAAAATAAAGCGTATTACCTTAGTTATTCCTCCAAGCTGGGGAGCAGCTATAGCTTCCTGCATGGTATTTCGCTGAGCTATATTGATCTTTTTTCCCGAAAGCATGAGAATAGCAGAAACGGCAGAGATAACTCCCAGACCGCCTATTTGTATCAGCAGCAGAATTACCGCCTGACCGAATACCGACCACTCGGTTGCGGTATCACGGACTACAAGTCCCGTTACGCAGACTGCGGAAACAGCTGTAAACAAAGCGTCGGAAAAGCTCGCTGAGCAGCCGTCTGCAGAGGCAAAGGGCAGTGTCAGAATTATTGCACCCAACAGAATAACTCCCGCAAAGCTGAGGAGTATCATCTGGAAGGGCGTGATTTTTTTGGAGATACTATTCATGAAAAAGCTGTCACCTCAATAGTCAATTGTTCCTCCCGGGAGCAATAGTGTGTATGCAATAATTATATCACTTTCCGCCTAAAAGTCAATATGAGGCAGGGTATTGTCATTTTATTTTCATAATTAACAGAACAGTCTCCGTATCCCGGCGGATACGGAGACTGTGTTTTCATCTACAAGATTAATATCGGTATCAATATCAGAAAGGAATGCTGAGGAGATACCACTTACCGTCGATCTTATATACATTGATATCGATCTTTTCCTTGTCGCTTTCGCCCTTGGCTTTGAGCCTCATCTCAACCCTGAGCTCATAGCCCTTGGAAACCTTGACATCCTCGTCAAAGTTTCTGTCGATCATATCCTCGATGTCCTCAAGATCATCCTTATCAATGCTCTTCTTTCTCTTTACCTTGTATGTTATCTTGACATTCCTGCCGTATTCGTCGATCATTTCATCATGCATCTCTTCAAGCATGTCTTCAAGATCGAAATAACCGTCCTCAAGCTCGTCAATCACATATTTAGGCATAGCCTTCTTCAAGGTCTTGTAGCTGCCCTTTGAAAGACCTGTGATGAAATATTCAACAGGCTTCTCGTATGCAGGAGTGGACAGAGCAGCAACCAGAATGATGGCGATCACAACTACTGCTGCAGCGGCTGCAATGATAAAGTTTTTTTTATTTTTGTCCTTGCTTTCTATGGCAGACTTAGCTGCACCTGCAGCTACCTTAGCGACCTCTGCGGCTTCCTTTGCCTTATCGGCCGCCTTTCCCGCTGCTGTTGCCATACCCTTCTTGATCTCCTCGGTATTGATCTGCACATAGGGATTCTTGGCGGGTGCTGCATGTTCGGGCTGATGCTCCTTCTGCTTATCCTGTGACTGAGGAGCAGGCTGTGCTGTCTCCTGAGCGGGTTCCTGTACGGGAGCTTTTTCCTGCTGCTGAGCAGCAGCCTTCTCCTTGGAAGCACAAGCTTCACAGATTTCTGCGTTATCGTCTATCTTGGCACCGCAAAACTTACAAAACATATTTCAGTTCCTGCCTTTCAGATATTATTCATTAGAGGTGCTTGCTGAAACGTCGGTAATGGATACATTGTAGTCCGAAGCATTCTTTGCACGCCAGCTCTCGCAGATAGTATCAAGGGACACACTGTAGTTGGAATCCTTAGGCCAGTAGATGTAGTAATCAAGGCTGCCCATCTTATCTGTGTTGATGGAACCGTCAGCGTTTACAGCCATGTTCTTTGTCTTAACCTCGATGTAGAAGGATGGGTTTACTGTTGCACCGTCTTCAACGTCACATTTGCACCAGCGGTCCTTATCAGTCTTTACATACTTGCCGTCAAGTCTGTAGATAACGCTGTAGTAGCTCTTTGTGCTGTTGTCCATGAAGTTCTTAGGTGTGAGAAGGATCCTCTTAACGGGAACGATATCAAACTTTTCTATAGTATAACCGCAGTAGCTGTCACCTGTAAGGTAGTTGATGTTTTTGTTTGTGCTGCCTGTATACCAGTTATCCTTAGCAAGCTTCTGTGTAGCGAAATCATAATACTGGCTGTCAAGCTCGGAGATGTTTACACCATCATAGGTGCTGAGGTAAACAGGAACACCCTCTGCAACGACGGTCTTTTCGTTTTCGGCGAAAACAATACCGTTCTGCTCAGCCTTGCTCTCATCATATCTGATAGAGATGAGCACATTGTCGCCGTTAGCGATATTGCCGTTATTTTCAATACGATATGTAACATTGTTCTTGATATAATCCTCACAAGCGGATGTATCAACAGAAGCCTGTGCCCAGGGAGAGATCCCTGAATAATCTATCTTGATATTTGCAAATGCGTCAAGCACCTTGCCCTCTTCAAGACCGCTTACTGTGAACTGCTTTGTATCAGCACTGAGAACGTAGCCTTCCTCAAGGAGTGCCTCCTCATTGCGGCAGGTTGCCTTTATTGTAATAGTATCGCCGTTTGCAACACGCTCGGGGCTGTCTACTACTTCAAAGTTAACATTGCTTTTTGCCATATCGCTGCACTTGCTGTAATCTATCTGGTATCTGCCGTTAGGGGAGAAACCCTCATATGTGATCGTCAGACCCTCAAAGGGATCGAAATCCTCGGCATCGTCAAGATCCTCAACCTTGTACTTGAATGTATTGCTCTTGAATCTGAATTTGAAATCCTTCTTAGCATCTTCCTCGTCGTAGTCGATCTCAACCTCAATAACATCTCCGTTGGAAAGCATATCTTCCTTATCGGAAATCACCTTGAACTTGATAGTATCAGCGAACTCAGAAGCCTTCTGACGCTCCTTCTTGGTGGAATCATCGCCGAGACAATCCTCAAGCTCATCTCTCAGGTCTGAATAATCAACGGAAAGGCTTACCTTGCCGTAGCCGTTGGCACCCCTTACATCGACATCGCAGAAATCCTGCGGATCGAGAGTAGTCACACCGCAGGCTGTAAATGCAGCACATGCACACATTGCTGCCAGCGGAATAAGTATTTTCTTCTTCATATCCCATCATCCTTTCAAATATTTTTCATAAATCTATTATGAAAACATATATTTTTATTTTAGCATTTTAAATCATTACCGTCAATACCAATTTTCAATATATTTCGACATTTCCTCTAATTGCCTTTACTGCATAATTGACAACTTTAAATGTTATACTAATAACCATTTGTTCTATGGATAAAGACGGTGGATAGAATACGA
>JBJERX010000015.1:0-63038 GCA_051882495.1 Huintestinicola sp.
GTTCCTGTACATTCTTTACGGCGGGTTTCTGTATGTTTTATTATACTGCTTACAACAGCACCGCATCACACAAATAACGTAAAATAGGCATTTTTCCAACAAGCTAAAACCAAATGCAATATGGGCATAACTTTCAAGTCCCGTCACTCCGACCAGATAAACAGCCTCTCAAATGACGTACATACGTCATTTGAGAGGCTGTTCTCATATCAAAAATCATTCTTGAGTCAAAACGTGGCAAAGCAAGCCTGATGGAAATCCCTTTAATTCTGATTTAGCACAGCCATCAATTCCGAGCGATTGGTGCATCCCGTCTTTTTTAAGATATTGCGGACATGAGACTTTACTGTGTTTTCAGAAATAAGGTAACCTCTAAAAACCCGGTCCTGCAAAAGTTGTATATCAGATTTGTCAGACCAATATTGAACCATGCTCGTGTGATCCCGATATTTAGGATAGTTATACCATGCATGGCACCTGTCATATAACCAAAAATATGCTCAATTCTGCATCTGTTACCGCATGATTAGTGATATGCTTACTGTCCGCATCACATTTTACATGATCTTTGTAACCATAATGGACTTCGTTATTCTTCTTTGTCCAACGTGCATCTGTGTCCTTCTGAGCAAGCTTATGCACATTTTCGGGCTTCTGCCATTCTTCGGGGATTTCACCGTTTTTAATTTTCTTGTTCTCATCACGGCTGTTGCACTGTTTGGGAGCTTCCACAAATGTTGCGTCCACAATTATCTACTCGTTCTGTAAAAGGGTTTTCAGAGATACCCATAAGTCACAAAATGTTTAGAATGGAAAACGTATTCATCTTTTCAGGTCTTCAAGCTCGCTCTGAGATGAAACAACAGGGTTTCCGTCACGGTCTAACAGAGGACAAAGACCTCCTGCGTAACCTGAAAAATGGAAGAAATAATTCACACCCGTTTCGATGTCCACCCATATCTCGCAGTCTTCCATTCCGCCCTTGCTATAATTTTTTACAAATCTGTCTTCTTTTTTAGCCATTTTAAAAAACTCTCATTCATTTTTAGTATTTCCGGGTGATTCAAGCATACTTTCCGCAAATGAATACAGCATCTGCATGGATATTTGAAGTTCTATCTGTAATGTAAAGTGCGTGGATATGACTTTAAGCTGTCACTTCATCTATAATAAAAAGTCCGCAAACCATGGTAAAATCTTGATTTGCAGACTTCTTATTAATATCTTACCTGTTGAGATTCTGGAGTAGCTGTTCAAGCATACGAGCTTGACTGCTGAGTTCTTCGCTGGAAGCTGCACTTTCTTCTGCGGTAGCAGTGTTTTTCTGTGCAACATTGGCGATGGTTTCCATCTTTTCTTTGATCTGAGAGATCTCTCTGCTCTGGATGTCGCATGCTTCGGAAATCTCTGTAACAAGGCGGTTTACACCCTCTGATTTATCGGTTACAGCTTCAAGAGATTCGGCGGTTTCGTTGGCAACTCTGGAACCCTTTTCAATAGCTAAAGCTGTATTCTGGATCAGTATTGTAGTGTTTTTTGCCGCTTCTGCACTCTTGGAAGCAAGGTTTCTTACTTCGTCGGCAACAACGGCAAATCCCTTGCCTGCTTCTCCCGCTCTTGCTGCTTCAACTGCTGCGTTAAGAGCAAGGATATTTGTCTGAAATGCAATATCATCAATAGTCTTTACGATTTTTTCAATCTGAACAGACATTTCAGTGATTTCCTGCATAGATACCAGCAATTCCTTCATGCTTACGTTGCTGTTTGAAACGCATTCGCCCGTCTGATCGGCGAAGACCCTTGCTTTACCTGCATTGCTGCTGGTGTCATTGATAAGTTTCATAAATCTGTCAGTGATCTCTGACATTGCTTCAACACTCTGAGACTGTTCTCCGGCACCCATTGCGAGAGAGGATGCGGTTTCTGAAATGCTGTCTGCACCGCGGGTTACCTGAGCAGAGGCAGTGTTGATTCCGCTGATAATAGAGCCTATGGAAGAGGAAATATCTTCAATTGATCTCTTAATTGAAGTAAAATCGCCAACATACTCTGCGTTGAAGTTTACGTTGAAGTTGCCGTTTGCCATATTTGAAAGGTTGATTGAAATATCGTCAACATAATTTTTCAGTGCCTTATTTGTATCTGCAAGCTTGCTGCAGAGCTCTCCTAAAACATCGTTTCCGAAATAGTTGGGAACATAGTTAAGGTTGCCCTCTGCCATGCTTTTTGCAGCAGTATGAAGTTCCCTGATAGGGTTGAGCAGACGCTTGATTACTATGGCAGTAATTCCGATCATAGCCAGCAGGCCGATTGCATTTGATAAGTTCTGATTAAGTGCAAGTGAGTTGGATGGAGCTAAATACGTCGAGTAGTCTATAGCATAGCCCAAAGACCAGTTAAGAGTAGGAAGAATTACTGTTGCAATAGCTCTTTTTACGCCGTCATAGTCATACATAATACTTACCGAATCGATAGGCTGTTCATTAGTGGCATAAGCCTCAACGTCGGATACGGAAGTGAAAACTGTGCCGTCATCGCCGGATTTTGGAGTATAATCTTCATTTCTATGTACCAGTATATGTTGTTCACTATCCAATAACATAGGGTAAGCATTTTCTGATATGTTTACCGAACCGCATTTATTAATAAGCTCGTCAACATAAAGGTCGGCACCGGCAACACCGTAAAGTTCACCGTCCTTGTAAATTGCACTTGCAACGGTAACTATCATTTTACCCGTAAGAAAGTCAATATAGGGGGAGGTGCAGATGGATTTACCCCCTGCATCAACCGCATCCAGATACCATTGACGCTTGGTAACGTCAAATTCGGGAGGAAGATCAACGTCCGTTGTGAAAATCGTAACGTTTTCGGGGTATGCCATGTATGCTTCATAGACGGCACCGCCTGAGTTTTCACGGGTGATCTGCAATATTCTCTGGGTGGTGGGCTTATCGGCATTAATTGCAGCAATGGTCGAACCGCAGGAACGAATATTTTCCTCCTGTGAATAAATCCAGCTGTCTATATCATTTGATGCCGCCTTCAGAGCGTTAATAATTTTGCTGCGGCTTTCTTCTTCAACAGAATTCTTCGCCGAAATGAATGTGATTGAGGAGGTTATGATCGTTATTAGCGCCGTTGTAATGCACACGCTCATGATCATTTTTTTGTCAAGACCCATTTTCTTTTTCATGTTGCACCATCCTATACATCGTTTTTTTGCTGCATATAATGTATTATAGCATAAAATGTCGGATGTGTAAACAGGAAAAATGTATTTTTTTCAAAATTTCCGAAAAAGTTGAAGAATATACTGATCAGAACACCAAATGCTCAGCATGGAAAATGAGAATCCGGAAATTCTTTTTATCTGCCGCTCAGATTGGGTGTCATATATAAAAAGACAGCAAAACACACCGTACTCCGGAATGTGATTTCAGAGCACGGTGCATGATTGAAATATGTTAAGAAGATGCGATTATTTATGAAGCGCAGTAGTGAACGTCGGGACATTGATAACATGCAGTCCCTTTTTTGTGATATAGCCATTGACAAGCTTTTTGTCAGCCAAGAAGGATAGTGCTACATTTTCGGAGAATTCAAACAATTCACCTGTATTGCTTACAGCACAGAACATTGATAAGCCGAATTCAGAGGTGTATTCAGATAAAATATAGTATACCTGAGAAGTTTGATTTTCCTCGTAGGTCAGCTTGACGGCAGCACGTTTACTGTCCGTTAACTTGACAACCGAGTTTTCAAGCTTTGCATTTTCAATAAGCTTAGATAAGATCTTTTCGGAGATCTCTTCAAATGAATAATTCCTGATTGCCTTAGCATCGCCGTCATAGACAACGAATATTACCTTTCCGGATTTGCACACGGATTTGCACAGCAGAACCTCTTTCATATACACGCCGTCCTTTCGTCTGAACCAATTCTAAATCGTACAGCAGCACACAAACTGTTCAAGCAGGGGAGAAATGTTTGTGTGCTGTTTATAGTTTTCATTTTATATAGTATATTATAACATATCTTTTATGATTTTTCAACATAAATGTGTCAAATTTCAAAAAAGAATTAAACAACTAAAAAAATTTGTAAAAATGAAAAAAACAGTTGAAATTCCAAAATAAATAGTGTATAATAAGAATAATATGTATCCAACAAAATTTATCTAAGGAGCGGTATTATGTACGAAAACATCATTGATACAATCGGATTTTTAGAGGGCATTGATCCTGAGGTGGGCTCTGCAATGGCTAAAGAGCTTGCAAGACAGAAGCGTAATCTTGAGCTTATCGCAAGTGAAAATATCGTTTCACCCGCAGTTATGGCTGCAATGGGTTCCGTGCTTACAAATAAGTACGCTGAGGGCTATCCCGGAAAGAGATATTACGGCGGATGTGAAGAGGTTGACGTAGTTGAGCAGATAGCCATCGAGCGTGCAAAGAAGCTTTTCGGTGCAAAGTATGCCAACGTTCAGGCTCACTCCGGTGCTCAGGCTAACACAGCTGTTTATGTTGCACTTCTTAATCCCGGCGATACAGTTATGGGTATGAGCCTTGCACACGGCGGACATCTTACTCACGGTTCACCTGTAAATATCTCAGGCAAATACTTTAACTTCGTATCCTATGGAACAAACGATGAGGGTGTTATCGACTACGAGGATCTCTACAAAGCAGCAAACAAATGCAAGCCTAAGCTCATTGTAGCAGGTGCTTCCGCATATCCCAGAGCAATTGATTTTGAGAAGCTTTCTTCTATCGCTAGAGCTGTAGGTGCATATCTTATGGTTGATATGGCTCACATCGCAGGTCTTGTTGCTGCAGGTGTTCATCAGTCACCTGTTCCTTATGCTGATATTGTTACTACAACTACTCACAAGACACTCAGAGGTCCCAGAGGCGGACTTATCCTCACAAACAATGAGTACCTTGCTAAGAAGATCAACTCTGCTATCTTCCCCGGTACACAGGGCGGCCCTCTTATGCATGTTATTGCGGGTAAGGCAGTTTGCTTTGGTGAAGCTCTCAAGCCCGAATTCAAGGAGTACGGAAAGAATATCGTTGAGAATGCACAGGCTCTTGCAAAGGGCCTTCTCGACAGAGGATTTGATCTTGTTTCAGGCGGTACAGATAACCATCTTATGCTGGTTGACCTTCGTCCTTTCAATCTCACAGGTAAGGAATTTGAGCACCGTCTTGATGAGGTTTACATCACAGTTAACAAGAATGCTATCCCCAACGATCCTCAGAAGCCTTTCGTTACAAGCGGCGTAAGAGTTGGTACTCCTGCTGTTACAACAAGAGGTCTGGATACATCCGATATGGACAAGATCGCTGAGTTCATGTTCCTTGCTGCCAAGGATTTTGATAAGAACGCAGATGCTATCCGTGCAGGTGTTACAGAGATCTGCAAGAAGCACCCTCTTTACGAATAATCGTTAACTGATACCTACCGGGGCAGGGAGCGTTATGCTTCCTGCCTTTTTAGTACGATTGAAGACGAGTCTTGATCTTCTATGTTGGACAATCTACGAAATGAGGCGAAAAAATGAGTTCACCCCTTGCGGACAGGATTCGTCCGAAAAATTTAGATGAAATCGTAGGGCAGCAGCATCTGCTTGGAAAGGGCGGATATCTTCGCAGGATCATTGATGGGGGAAAGATACCCAATATGATATTCTATGGTCCTCCCGGTGTGGGAAAGACCACTGTTGCCAGAATTATCGCAGAAAATGCCAATATGAAGCTCCATAAGCTTAACGGTACATCTGCGGGTATTGCCGATATCAAGGAGGTTATAGCTGATACCGAAACCTTTGATGGCATGAACGGTGTTCTGCTCTATCTTGATGAGATACAGTATCTAAATAAGAAACAGCAGCAGTCTCTCCTTGAATACATTGAAAACGGACAGATAACCCTTATCGCATCCACTACCGAGAATCCGTATTTTTACGTGTATAATGCTATTCTCAGCCGAAGTGCTGTGTTTGAATTCAAGACTGTTTCGGCGGAGGATATCGTCCCTGCAGTTGCACGTGCATTCAGTCTCCTTGCAGCTGAAACGGGCGTGAAGATCAAGACAGAAAAAGGTGTCTGTGAGCACATCGCAAGAGGGTGCGGGGGAGATGTTCGCAAATCTGTAAGCGTTGCGGAGCTTTGTGTTCTGGGAGCAGAAAATAACGGCACCGAGGCTGTTGTTACTCTGGAAGAAGCACAGGTACTTACACAGCGAAGTAATATGCATTATGATAAGGACGGAGATCAGCATTATGATATTCTTTCGGCGTTGCAGAAATCCATCCGTGGTTCGGATGAAAATGCGGCTCTCCATTATGCGGCAAGACTGATAGAAGCCGGTGATCTGATATCACTTTGCCGCCGTTTGCTTGTTATTGCTGCCGAGGATGTGGGACTTGCCTATCCCCAGGCGATCCCCATCGTTAAAGCGTGTGTTGACAGTGCCGTTCAGCTTGGACTTCCCGAAGCACGTATCCCCCTTGCAGATGCAATAATTCTTCTTGCCACAGCTCCGAAATCCAATTCCGGCGAACACGCAATTGACGCAGCACTGAATGATGTCCGTACAATGGAATGCGGAAGCTTTCCTCGTCATCTGCAGAATAAGCATTGTGATGGTGCGGATGCAAAGGTAAAGGGACAGCATTATCTTTATCCCCATGATTATCCAAATCATTATGTTAAACAGCAGTATCTTCCTGATCCCATCAAGGACAGAGTTTACTACCGATTTGGCGAGAATAAGACTGAACAGGCGGCATATGCATACAGGCAGCATATTCTTTCCGAATCCGAGAAATACAGTACAGGTAAGTAAGAATGAATATCCGGATGCTGTTTCAGCAAGAAACAGAGGAGTGTTGCTGAGGAAAAAGCTCTTTACCGTAAGCTTTCTATGCAGATCCTGTAGAATTTTGCAAAATTCGGAATAATAATTCTCAAAAAACACTTGACAAACGTATTTCTTTATGCTATAATATTAAAAAATAATAATTTAAATGCTGTGACGGGAACAAAAGCCGCATATCATCTTTCAGAGAGCTTCGGGTTGGTGCAACGAAGCAGTGAGAAACGGTATAACTCATCCCTGAGCAGTCTGCTGAAAGCTTTTGCAAGTAGGTTCGATCGGGTTCTCCCGTTACAGAGAGCTGCATTGATAGATGCAGAATGAGGCTTCCGGTGTGAGTCGGAAGTGAATTAGAGTGGTAACACGGGTATTATACTCGTCTCTTAGATTTAAGAGACGAGTTTTTTGTTTGTAAAGGAGGCGGTGAATATGAGCAGTGACCTTAGTGTGTTAGGCATGAATGATTTATATATGTATCCGTCTCCTGACGTAGAATGACTAATGTTTTTTTATTGGAGGTAAATATCATGAAAAACGCATCAAAGTATCAGAGACAGTATTTTATGCCCCCTGTGGAGTCCCTGAAATGGACTAAGAAAGAATATGTGGATCATGCCCCAGCATGGTGTTCTGTCGATCTTCGTGACGGCAACCAGGCTCTCATTATTCCTATGAGCCTGGAAGAAAAGCTGGAGTTCTTCAAAAAGCTCGTTGAGGTTGGCTTCAAGGAGATCGAGATAGGCTTTCCCGCTGCATCCGAAACCGAATATGAGTTCTGCCGTACACTCATAGAGAAGGATCTCATTCCCGATGATGTGAAGATCCAGGTTCTCACACAGTCCAGAGAGCATATTATCAAGAAGACCTTCGAGGCTCTGGAGGGCTGCAAGAATGCGGTAGTACATCTGTATAACTCCACATCTGTAGCCCAGAGAGAACAGGTTTTCCGCAAGTCCAAGGAAGAGATCGTTGATATTGCTGTAACAGGTGCAAAGCTCTGTGAGGAGTACCGCAAGAAGGCTGCAGGCAACTTTATTTTTGAGTATTCTCCCGAAAGCTTCACGGGAACTGAGCCTGAATTCGCTCTGGAGATATGCAATGCTGTTATTGATATCTGGCAGCCTACTCCTGACAGAAAGGTTATTATCAATCTGCCTGTAACTGTTGAGCATTCTATGCCTCATGTTTACGCATGCCAGGTTGAATACATGAATGAGAATCTCCATAACAGAGAGAATGTTATTATCTCTCTTCATCCCCATAATGACAGAGGCTGTGCTGTTGCCGATTCCGAAATGGGTCTGCTGGCAGGCGGTGACAGAATTGAGGGCACGTGCTTCGGAAACGGAGAAAGAACAGGTAATGTTGATATTGTGACCCTGGCTATGAATATGTTCTCCCAGGGTGTTGACCCCGGACTGGATTTCTCCGATCTGCCATCACTGGTGGAACTGTATGAGAGAGTTACTCGAATGAAGGTAAATGAGAGAAGCCCCTATTCGGGAAGTCTCGTGTTTGCAGCATTTTCAGGCTCACATCAGGATGCTATTGCAAAGGGTATGAAATGGCGTGAGGAAAAGGATCCCGCTCATTGGAACGTACCTTATCTTCCTATTGACCCCAAGGATGTGGGCAGGGAATACGAGGGAGATGTTATCCGTATAAATTCTCAATCCGGCAAGGGCGGTATCGGATACATCATGCAGCAGCAGTTCGGATTCGATCTGCCTCCTAAGATGAGAGAGGATTTCGGTTACAAGGTAAAGAGTGTATCCGACCATGCTCATAAGGAGCTCATGCCCTCCGAGATAAAGGATATTTTCTATGATAATTATGTTAACAAGGAGACCTCCTTTAAGGTGGATGAAGCTCATTTCGCTCAGAAAAACGGAATCACTGCTTCTGTAACAGTTTATAAGGATGGTAAGTCCATTACCAGAGAAGCAATCGGAAACGGCCGTCTCGATGCAGTTTCCAATGCTATCAAGGATGCCTTTGGAATCAATTACACACTTACAACATATCAGGAGCATGCTCTTGAAAATGGCTCCAAGTCCAAAGCAGTAGCTTATGTGGGTATTGAATCCGATGGTATGGTTTACTGGGGTGCAGGAATCCACACAGATATTATTGACGCATCAGTTTCTGCCCTTGTAGCAGCAGTAAATAACAGCGGACTGGTCAAGTGATTAGCTGTAAAGAACGATACTTTACAGCTTGAGGACTTATGCACATCTCTGTAAAGGCCAACACTTTACAGAGATGTGCATTGGAAATTGATTATATTTCGATTAGAATTTTTATTAAAACGTACATAATTGCTTGACAATTCTGAGGTGCGTATTGTATAATATAATAAATAACCTATATCAGGCAAGGTTGGTGGAAATAATTATATGTCAATCGGAATGAACACAATTGTTGAGGTTATAACTGCTGATGTATCGAAGCTGTCGGAGGAGCTTAAGGAATCACATAGCGTGCGTCTTTACTCCAGAGGAGGTCACTTTTCCCCCGATCAGATGCTGCCCGTCTATTTCATGCTGATGGCAGGGTATTCGGATGATGACAGCTACAATAACCTGCTTTTCAGCCTGAGAGATGACTTAAAACGCTCGGAAAAGCCATTTGCCTTTATTGATACACCCCTTGATGAACCTATTGCCGAGGTAATGAATGAATTTGCCGATGTGAATACAGATACCTCTGCATCTGCTGTATCGGGACTCTGTGCTCATATCAGCATCAGGAACGATGCTGCACGTACAACAATTGCACAGCGTGCTTTGGGTGATATGCTTTCATACTGCAGCGGAGACGTAATGCGTATAGGCGTTTCACTTGTTACTAAGTTCAATTTGGTGGCTAATGCTATCCTCAGGGGAGGCAATAAGGAGATACCTGTTATCCTATATTATGGAATACCCACACCATCTGATGTGCTCTTTCTGTGCTATGCTCAGAGGACGGGTTTTGATGTTATTATCGTTTCACCGGATAAGGCTGTTATAAACAGCGTATGCAGCTGTCAGTTTGCCGATAAGATACAGAAGGAAGAATATCCCGAATCAAAGCCTGTCATGCCGTTTCCTCAGAGAATGGTAAAGGCTAAGGTCTCAACGGTGGCATATTCAGCCGAAAGAGAGCTGGATAGTATGCTTTACGGAGGAGATACCCTGTTCAGGGACCGACAGTTTTCAAGACTGGATTCCGTTGTTCTTCGTACAACATTTGAAGAGATCGAGCTTCTTTGGGATCAGCCAGCAAAATACAGGTCGGGATTTGCTGTAAAAGGGGACAGAGTTATTGTTCCCACCTTCTTCGTAAAGGTCACAGGCATTCCAAACGGCAATACAAAGGCATACTGGAATTACGTTGAGGAGCGTCTTACTCCTCAGTCAATTTACGCTATCAAGGCTCCGTCATATAAGAAAATGGCTGCTGAGTATTCGAGGATGTACAGTCAGTACCGTTCGGGACGGACGATACTCGTTGATAAGCTTCGCAGATCGCCATTGAACAAATACAATTTTCTTTCCGAGGAGCTGCAGGATGTTATCTTCGAAAAAATGCAGGCAATTGTGGATGACGGTCTGCTGATAATGGATAATGAGACCGAGCTTCTGGATTACGCAATGTACACGGCTCTTAATCTCGACAAGAATATTCTCCATATGCTGCAGAGCTATGATTATACTAAGGATATTCCCAAGATCGTATTTGTGGATGTTATCCAGGAGCCGTTTTCAAAGCTTGAATGCACACAGCTTCTGCTGCTGTCATATCTTGGATTTGATATCATCATCTTTACACCATCGGGATATCGCAATATAGAGACCTGTGTGTCGGATGATGCATATGAGATCCATAACTGCGGAGAGTTTGTTTACAGTGTTACAGCACCTCGCTTGAAGGTTCCTAAGGAGCCTCGAAAAAAGAGTGCAGGATTTAAAAAATTATTTAAGAAAGGGCGTTAATTTTTATGGCATTACAGTTTACACCTTCTGATGAAAGAAAGACGGAGATTCCTGCAGCAGCTGCAGAGGTCACAACTGCCGAAGCTCCTGCAGAGCTTAATCTTCAGATCGCAGAGCCTCAGACCTATTCCATCGTTGACACTCAGAATCAGCTGAAAAATGAGCTGATGAACAGCGATGAGATCAATAAGCTTGTAAGCACTATCAATGCTAATGACCCGAATTCTATTATCACATTCGGTAATCAGGTTGCTGAGGAGATCTCCAAGGCTTCCGATCAGGTGCTCAATTCTATCAATATGTCACAGCTTGATGATTCAAGCGTTCTTCTTAATGCTCTTGCTAATATTATGGCTCAGTTTGATGCCAAGGAGCTTACAGAGGAGAAGAAGGGCTTCTTTGCAAACCTCAGAAAGCAGCTTGACAAGATACTTGAAAAGTATCATACAATGGGTGAGGATGTAGATAAGATCTATGTTCAGCTTAAGAAGTACGAGGCTGAGATCAACCAGTCCAACCAGAAGCTGGAGATGATGTACAATGCAAACATTGACTATTACAAGCAGCTTCTCCTTTATATCATGGCAGGCGAGCAGGCATGCAAGGAGCTGGATCAGTATATTGCTGATTTCCGTGAAAAGGTTAAGGATAATCCCGATTCGGGAACAGCTGCAATGGATCTCCAGACTCTTGAGCAGACACGTGCTATCATGGAGCAGAGGGTCATGGACCTTAAGATCGCAGAGAACGTTGCAATGCAGACGGTTCCTATGCTTAAGGCTATGGAATTCTCCAATATCAATCTGGTAAGAAAGATCAATTCTGCATTTATCATTACAATGCCTATTTTCAAGCAGTCGCTTGCACAGGCTGTCATGCTCAAGAGACAGCGTATCCAGGCTGATGCAATGAAGGCTCTTGACGATAAGACTAACGAACTGCTTCTTAAGAATGCACAGAATACGGTTGAGCAGACTAAGATGACTACAATGCTTGCAAATGGCAGCTCTATTCAGGTCGAAACACTTGAAAAGACATGGCAAACGATTGTAAGCGGTATTGAGGAGACCAAGAAGCTCCAGGATGACGCTCGTGCAAAGCGTATCCAGGACAGCGAGCGTCTTAAGAGACTCAAGGATGATTACAAAGCAAAGATGAACAGCTGATATTTTCAGATCATTCTCCCGCCGAAGACGTTTTGTTTTCGGCGGGAGGTCATATAGCATAAACGAATGCATTCGGCGGGTGCATCCGATACAGATCAATAAACCGTCGGGAACGGAGTTTTTCAAATGGGTATGACTATGACTCAGAAAATTCTTGCGGCACACGCAGGACTGGATAAGGTAGAAGCAGGACAGCTTATCAAGTGCAAGCTGGATATGGTTCTCGGTAACGATGTAACAACACCTGTTGCTATCAACGAATTCGAAAAGGCAGGATTTACATCTGTCTTTGATAAGACAAAGATCTCCATGGTAATGGATCATTTTACACCTAACAAGGATATCAAGTCCGCTGCTAACACTCTTCAGTGCAGAACCTTTGCCTCAAAGTATGATATTCTTAATTATTATGATGTAGGTGACATGGGCATCGAGCACGCACTGCTCCCTGAAAAAGGAATTGTAGCTTCCGGCGAGTGCATCATCGGTGCTGACAGCCACACATGTACATATGGTGCTCTGGGAGCATTTTCTACAGGCGTTGGTTCAACAGATATGTGTGCAGGTATGGCAACAGGAGAGGCATGGTTCAAGGTTCCTTCTGCACTGAAATTTAATCTCACTGGCAAGCTGAACGAATATGTAATGGGTAAGGATGTTATACTCCACATTATCGGTATGATAGGCGTTGACGGTGCCCTTTACAAGTCCATGGAATTCTCAGGCGAGGGTCTTGCTTCCCTGTCTATGGATGATCGTCTTTCAATGGCTAATATGGCTATTGAAGCAGGTGCAAAGAATGGTATCTTTGCAGTTGACGATATCACAATAGAGTATCAGAAGGGCAGAGTTGACCGTGAATACAAGGTTTACGAGGCTGATGCCGATGCAGCTTATGACTCTGTTTATGATATTGATCTTTCAGCTATCAAGCCTACGGTTTCCTTCCCTCATCTCCCTGAAAACACAAAAACAACCGATGAATGCGGAGAGGTCAAGATCAACCAGGTAGTTATCGGTTCCTGCACAAACGGCCGTCTTGAAGATATGGCTATGGCAGCTAAGATACTCAAGGGCAAGCACATTGCCAAGGGAGTACGCTGCATCGTTATCCCCGCTACACAGAAGGTTTACCTTGACTGCATCAAGCTGGGCTACATGGAAACATTCATAGACGCAGGCTGTGCGGTTTCAACACCTACATGCGGACCCTGCCTGGGCGGACACATGGGTATTCTTGCAAAGGGTGAAAGAGCCGTTGCAACTACAAACCGTAACTTTGTCGGAAGAATGGGTCATCCTGAATCTGAGGTTTATCTGGCATCTCCCGCAGTTGCTGCTGCTTCTGCAATCACAGGCAAGATCTCCGATCCTTCGGAAGTAATGTAAATCAACAGGAAAGGAAGAATTACAATGAAAGTTTGCGGAACAGTACATAAATACGGCGATAATGTAGATACAGACGTTATCATTCCTGCTCGTTACCTTAATACAGCTAACCATAGCGAGCTTGCTGCTCACTGCATGGAGGATATCGACATTGACTTTGTGAAGAATGTCAAGGCAGGGGATATCATGGTAGCAGAACAAAATTTCGGCTGTGGCTCATCCAGAGAGCATGCTCCTATTGCTATCAAGGCAAGCGGGATATCCTGTGTAATCGCATCTACCTTCGCAAGAATTTTTTACAGAAATGCTATCAATATCGGACTTCCTATCATGGAGTGTGATGAAGCTGCAAAGGATATCTCCAAGGGTGACGAAGTGGAGATCGACTTCGATACAGGTGTTATCACCAATAAGACCAAGGGTCACACATATCAGGCTCAGCCTTTCCCTGAATTCATCAAGGAAATCATTGCTGCAGGCGGATTGCTGAACTCCCTGAAAAAGTAATATAAGCCGATTCCGAGTAAGAAGATATTGCTTCTTATTCGGAATTGCTATAAGGAAAGGAAAATTCAAATGGATAAGAATATTGCTGTGATCAAGGGTGACGGAATCGGCCCTGAGGTTGTTACAGAAGCGATGAAGGTTCTCGATAAGGTTGCTGATAAATTCGGACACAAGTTCAATTATGAGCAGCTTCTCATGGGCGGATGCTCTATTGATGCCAATGGTGTGCCTCTGACAGATGAAACCATAGAAAAGGCTAAGGCTTCCGATGCTGTTCTTATGGGTTCTATCGGCGGAAACACATCTACATCCCCATGGTACAAGCTTCCTGCTGATAAGCGTCCCGAAGCGGGTCTGCTCAAGCTCAGAAAGTCCCTCAATCTTTTTGCAAATCTCCGTCCTGCTGTCCTTTACAGTGAGCTTAAGGATGCTTGTCCTCTTAAGGCGGAGATCGCAGAAAAGGGCTTTGACATGATGATGATGCGTGAGCTGACCGGGGGTCTATACTTTGGTGAAAGAAAGACAGAAGAGGTCAACGGCGTCATGACTGCAACAGATACACTTACATATAATGAAAACGAGATCAGACGTATAACTGTCAAGGCTTTTGATATCGCAATGAAACGCCGTAAAAAGGTTACAAGCGTTGACAAGGCTAACGTTCTTGATTCCTCCAGACTCTGGAGAAAGATCGTTGAGGAGGTTGCCAAGGATTATCCCGAGGTAACTTACGAGCATATGCTTGTTGATAACTGTGCAATGCAGCTTGTAAAGGATCCCGCTCAGTTTGATGTTGTTCTTACTGAGAATATGTTCGGTGATATTCTTTCCGACGAAGCTTCAATGATAACAGGTTCTATCGGTATGCTTTCATCTGCAAGTCTCAACGAGACAAAGTTTGGCCTTTACGAGCCCAGCGGAGGTTCTGCACCTGATATTGCAGGACAGAACAAGGCTAATCCCATTGCAACTATACTTTCTGCAGCAATGCTTCTGCGTTATTCTTTTGACATGGATAAGGAAGCAGATGCAGTTGAGGCAGCTGTTGATACAGTTCTTAAGAACGGATACAGAACAGGTGATATCATGTCTGATGGCATGAAGCTTGTTACATGCAGTGAAATGGGTTCACTTATCGCTGATGCGGTTTAATTCCGGCTTAGTTCATCACATATTATCAAGCCTGCGAGGTGTTTTCCTCACAGGCTTTTTCATTGTCAGAAAACGATCGGCTGAAGCTGTATGCCATTAAGTGCGGCAGCTGCAGCTTCGGGAATACGGGTGAAATCTGCTATTAGTGATGTAGGCTTTTTAGTGCAGTCATCCTGTGCAAAGGGAACGAAATAGTAGTTCCGTGTATTCAAAAGAGCACCTATATTTTTTGCAGATGCAGATAGGGCATCATTTGTGGCGATGGCAATAAGCACCGGTCTGCCGTTCCGCAGATGGGATTTTACAGCCATTGTTACAGGTGAGTCGGTAATTCCGGATGCAAGCTTTGCAAGGGTATTTCCCGTGCATGGTGCAACGATGAGCAGATCAAACATTTTTTTCGGACCGATAGGTTCGGCGAGGGGGATAGTATTCAGTACACCTTTCCCACAGATAGATTCGGCTTTTTCTATGTTTTCGGAAGCGGTTCCGAAGCGTGTGTCAAGAGATGAGGCGTGATAGGACATCACGGGAGTCAGGTCAGCATCCATATCTGCAAGTATCTGCATCTGCTCAAAGACCTTAGAAAATGTGCAGAATGAACCGCACATAGCTATTCCTATTTTTCTGTGCCTAAGCTCAAATTCATCAGTCATTTTTTCCCTCCTTTCCAAGGGATCGGCGTTCATTAAGTATGTTTCTTATAGTTTTTCCTACTGCTGCACCTGAGCTGACGGGAGCTGTTCTGCCGGGAAGTG
This sequence comes from Huintestinicola sp., assembly GCA_051882495.1. Lineage (GTDB taxonomy): Bacteria > Bacillota > Clostridia > Oscillospirales > Ruminococcaceae > Huintestinicola. Next base: position 15,832 of record JBJERX010000015.1, read on the forward strand.
ACAGTGCCCATATTGCTCTGATTCCAAGCTGCCCTGCAGCATCAAAATCTATTCCTCCGGGTTTTGAGGCAAGGTCGATAACAAGGGCATTATGTTTTAGCTTTCGGAGCAGATCTTTATTCAGGATCATGGATGGAACGGTATTGAAGATAATATCAGCATCTGAGAGAGCACTGCTGTTTTTCAGCTCCGACAGATGTATTGCATTGCACCCGAATATCTCTGCCCAGGCAAGGTCGGAATACTTTCGTGCAGCTGCAGTAAGGTCAGTGCCGAATCCGCTGAGAATACGTATAAGAGATTTGGCGATCCGTCCCATTCCAAGTATCAGGATATTATGTCCTGACAGAATGGTAGGCTGCTCCTCCAAGGCTATCAGCAAAGCTCCCTCAGCTGTTGCAACAGCATTCATTACCGCAAATTCCTCACGTTCCAGATAATCTATAACTGTAAGTCCCCGTGAAGTGAATATTTCCTTGATCTTTGGAGTAAGCTTTCCTCCGAAAACGATGCCGTCCTCCTTGACAGAAGATGTCAGGGATTCAAGTGATACCGCTCCCGAGAATAAGGGAGTGTTAAGGGTAGTTCCGTCCTGTGATGCAGGAAGTGGGAGTATAAGATAATCCGCTCTTTCGGGAACGGATATAGTGTTTTTGGGGAGAATGTGCAAGCTTTTACAGCCCGGTGAAGTAAATATGTTTCTGTCAAAGCCGAGTGCATAGACTGTTTCCGTTTCTGCAAGCTGTTCGGCAAGTGCGGCAAACCGCATATCTCCTCCTGCGACAATGTATTTGTGCGACATGATGTATGCAGTCCTTTCAGTAGCAAATAGGGTGGTGCATTTGCAATAACCCTTATTCATTATATGATGCTGCAGCAGTCAGGGTGACACAAAAAAGACCTCTCAGACAGAGTTGCATCTATCTGAGAGGTCTTTTTTACAGTGTCATTATTTAGTATAATTATACGAACAATCCTGTTATGTATGCTGCAGCCGATGCTCCAAAGGCTACTATTATCAACGGCAGCCTGAAATATGCCATTATGACTGCTGTTACAGTTCCTGCTGCAGAGGAGATCGTATTACCCGTTGAATAAAAAATAGCGGGAAAGGTCATGGCACTCAGAACGGTGTAGGGTATGTAATACAGAAAGCTTTTTATAAAGCGAGATTTTATTTGTCCGCGTACTGCAGCAAAGGGTATCACACGGACAAGATATGTTACAAGTGCCATTACTGCTATATAGATTCCTATGCTCATTATGACTGTCCTTTCTCATCGTCGGTTTCGTTATCGTCCTTGATCGGAAAAAGCAGAGCACATACAGCTGCTGCGGGAACTGCTGCGATAATTACCGAGAATCCGCTTGAAATGAATGGTGCAGCATAAAAAATTACCGATGAAGCTGCGGCAGCTATCAGTGCAGCCGTCAGAATGCTTTTTTCTTTTCGTGAAGGAGGAACAACTATTGCAACAAACATTCCATAAAGGAGTATTCCCATTGCACGGTTTATATCATCCGGGAGAATACTTCCTGCAGCCGCACCCGTAAGAGTTCCTGCAGACCATCCTATGAACCCGGCACAGATAAGTCCATACATATATGATGGTTTTATTTTGTGGGGCTGAGCAGATGCAACGGCGAATATCTCATCCGTTATTCCGTAAGCAGCCAGCATACGGTGGGGAAGTGTAAATGATTTGTCAAGCTTCTGGGAAAGCGACAGGCCCATGAGAGCATATCTTATATTTATGACGAGCTGACTTAGTGCAAGCTCAGCAAGACTTCCTTCTGCTGTTATTATGGAAAGACCTGCCGCTTGTCCTGCAGATGTGAGGCAGCTCATGGATATTGCTGTAGCAGCAAAAATCGGTAATCCCGAACGTACAGCAGCTATTCCGAATCCAAATGAAACTGTCAGGTATCCCAGCAGGATGGGGATCCCGTGTGAAAAACCTTTGGCAAATTGTGATTTCAATTTTATCGTCCTTTGTTGTGTATTGCCGATGCGTAAGCCTCCGCATTTCAGCCTAATCAGTATATCACAAGCGGCTGATTATGTCAATATTTGTTTTTTTAGAAAGTTTTTTGGAAAAATATCAAAAAAGTCTTGACAAATGCATATTATTGTGATATAATGATAAAGCTGTTGGAAATGGCAGTAAAAAATGATGTCGGGGTGTAGCTCAGTTTGGCTAGAGCGCTACCTTGGGGTGGTAGAGGCCGTGGGTTCAAGTCCCGTCACTCCGACCATTTTGAGCGTCGTAATATGATGCATAAAAAAAGTCCGATTTTGTCGGGCTTTTTTTATGTTCTGATGCTGATTTGTTCAAGAATAATGGGCATGCCTCACATTATTTGCCGTACAGACTTGCATTAGGATTGTATAATGATTCAAGGGTATACTGTTGTATATGATGGTCAAAAACAAGTGTAATATATGAGTTTCCGAAAGGAAGTATGTTAAATGAAACGAATATTAATGTACATGAAGAAATATGTTAAGGAAAGTATTTTTGCCCCCCTTTTCAAGATGTTGGAGGCGATATTTGAACTGTTTGTTCCCCTTGTAGTTGCGTCGATCATCGACCGTGGTATCGGCGTTGGGGATAAATCATATATTATAAAAATGTGTCTGCTGATGCTGGGACTTGCTGTTATAGGATTTGTATGTTCTATAACTGCACAGTATTTTGCAGCGAAGGCTGCTGTTGGTTCTGCCTCACGGATGAGATCGGAGTTGTTCAGGCATATACAATCTCTGGGTTATACCGAGATGGACAAGCTTGGTACATCTACACTTATTGCTCGGATGACAAGTGATATCAATCAGGTTCAGAACGGGATCAATCTTGTTCTTCGCTTGTTCCTCAGATCGCCGTTTATCGTATTCGGTGCAATGATAATGGCATTTACTATTGATGTCAAATCGGCTATGGTGTTCGTTGTAATTATCCCTTTGCTTGCCGCTGTTGTTTTCGGTGTCATGATCGCAACTCGTCCTATGTATAAGAAAGTACAGGCAGGACTTGATAAAATACTTGGTATCACCCGTGAAAATCTCACAGGTGTACGTGTTATCAGGGCATTTAACAGAGAGGATACAGAGCTAAAAAATTTTAAGAATGCAAATAATGATCTGAGTATACTTCAGAAAAGGGCAGGCCTTGTTTCGGGACTTACTAATCCTATCACATTTGCAATGATTAATCTTGCGGTAATTGTGCTTGTAAACAAGGGTGCAGTACGTGTTGACAGCGGTGTTATTTCACAGGGTGATGTTGTTGCCCTCTATAATTACATGACTCAGATACTGGTGGAGCTTATAAAGCTTGCTAATCTGATTGTAAGCATGGCTAAGGCTCTCGCAAGTGCTAACCGTATCAATGACCTCTTTGAGGTCAAGCCTGAGATGAAGTACGGTCTGTCCGATGAGAATATGGATGATACTGCTGTTGAATTCAGGAATGTTTCCTTTTCCTACTCAGGAGCTGGGGCAGAGGCTATATCCGATATCAGCTTTTCGGTGAAGAAGGGACAGACTGTTGGAGTTATCGGCGGAACGGGTTCAGGAAAATCATCGCTTGTGAATCTTATCCCAAGATTCTATGACCCTGCAAAGGGTCAGGTCCTGATCTATGGAAAGGATGCTTCTGAATATAACCGCGAAACTCTCAGAAAGATGATCGCAGTAGTTCCTCAGAAGGCACAGCTTTTCAAGGGCAGTATCAGGGATAATCTAAAAATAGGAAATATGAACGCTGATAATACAGTTATTGAAAAAGCTATTGAGATATCCCAGGCAAAGGAGTTTATTGATTCCAAGGACGGAAGACTTGATTTCGCTGTTGAGCAGGGCGGTAAGAACCTTTCCGGAGGTCAGAAGCAGAGACTTACAATAGCAAGAGCTCTTGTATCAGGCTCTGAGATACTCATCATGGATGACAGTGCATCCGCTCTTGACTATGCTACAGATGCTAAGCTCCGCAAGGCACTAAAAACAATGGATGGTGCTCCTACAGTATTCATTGTATCCCAGAGAGCTTCGTCGGTAATGTCTGCTGACATGATAATCGTTCTTGATGATGGTAATGCTGTGGGTATCGGTACTCATGAACAGCTTATGGAAAGCTGCGGAGTCTATCGTGAGATATACAATTCTCAGTTCAGGAAGGAGGCATAAAAGATGGCTGATAAAAGCAAAGCTTCACTGCGTAAGGATACAATAGGAAAGATACTATCAAGACTGAAAAAATATGCCGTCTTTGTTGTACTTTCCATTCTTGCTGCTGCTGTTACGGTAGCAGGTTCTTTGTATGTGCCTATTCTTGTTGGTGATGCTATTGACTGCATCGTTGACGCCGGAAAAGTAGATTTTGAGCGGATAGCTGCTATTCTTGGCAATGCTGCTATTGTAATCGGAGTGACTGCTGCCGCTCAATGGCTCCTTAATATATGCAATAACAGGATAACATTCCATGTTACCCGTGATATCCGCAGAGAAGCTATGGAAAAGATAGAGATACTACCTTTGAAATATATTGACAGTCACTCCTACGGTGATGTTGTGAGCAGGGTAATTACAGATGTTGATACCTTTGCCGATGGTCTGCTCATGGGATTTACTCAGTTTTTTACAGGAGTAATAACGATTTTCGGTACACTGGGTTTTATGTTTTCGATCCATAAGTGGATAGCTCTTCTGGTTGTTTGTCTTACACCTATCTCACTTATTGCAGCGAAATTTATTGCATCAAGAACCTATTCAATGTTCAAGGCTCAGTCGGAAACAAGAGGTGAACAGACTGCACTTATTGAGGAAATGATAGACGGTCAGAAGCTTGTAAAGGCTTTTGGATATGAAGACACAGCTCAGCAGCGTTTTGATGAGATCAATGACAGACTTGAAAAATATTCTCTCAAAGCAGTTTTTTTCTCATCTATCACAAATCCCGCTACAAGGTTTATCAACTGTGTAGTTTATGCGGGTGTTGCACTAAGCGGTGCATTCACTGCTGTTGCAGGCGGACTTTCCGTTGGACAGCTCACCTGTCTGCTCAGCTATGCTAATCAATACACCAAGCCTTTCAATGAGATATCGGGAGTTATTACAGAACTGCAGAATGCTGTTGCATGTGCAGCAAGAATATTTGAGCTTATTGAAGAGGAGACACAGACTCCCGATGTTCCCGATGCAGTCAGATTGGAGCATCCGGAGGGTAATGTACGTCTGGAGAATGTAAGCTTTTCCTATGTTCCCGAAAAGCCGCTTATTGAGAATTTTGACCTTGATGTAAAGAGAGGTCAGCGTGTTGCTATAGTAGGACCGACAGGATGCGGAAAGACTACTCTTATCAATCTGCTTATGCGTTTCTATGATGTTGATTCGGGAAGGATCACTGTTGACGGAACAGATATCCGTGATGTGGTACGTGGAAGTCTCAGAGCCTCATACGGAATGGTTCTGCAGGATACATGGCTGAAATCGGGTACAGTCAGAGATAACATCACCATGGGCAGCACAAAATATACCGATGAGGAGATAATTGCCGCCGCTAAGGAAGCACATTCCTACGGTTTCATCAAGCGTATGCCAAAGGGTCTTGATACTGTGATCACAGATGACGGTGCGGGAATGAGTCAGGGACAAAAGCAGCTGCTATGTATCACGAGAGTTATGCTTAATCTTCCGGAAATGCTTATCCTTGACGAAGCAACTTCATCAATTGATACACGTACAGAGCAAAAGATACAGAATGCTTTTGCAAAGATGATGGAGGGACGCACAAGCTTTATCGTTGCACATCGTCTTTCTACAATACAGTCTGCTGATATAATCCTTGTTATGAAGGACGGACACATCATAGAAAAGGGCAGACATGAGGAGTTGTTGGAACGCGGGGGCTTCTATGCAAATCTTTACAATAGTCAGTTTGCTCAGTAACTTTTTCGGTGCCTGTGATATCTTCATGGGCACCGTTTATATTTAATACTAATAACCATTTAACCTATGTATAAAATACGTCGGCTATAATACGTCCTCTCTGCGTCAAACTCCATTGCAAGTGTCAAGCTTCACTTGACATATTGCTGCGGTCGTTTTCCTTGATAGTACATATTCTATCCACCGTCTTTATCCATAGAATAAATGGTTATTAGTATAATCAGCTTATTCTGTCTTCCGTTTTGACCGTGAAATAAGCAGAAATCAAATATCATATGATAAATTGATGAAATTTTCCAAAACCCTTGCGAAACCTGTTGTATTGTGATATAATATTATGGAGTAATTCTGCCCGGATGAGATCCGGGACATTCTGAGGTTAGTTTAATGAGAATATTGGGTATAGATCCCGGATATGCTATCGTGGGCTACGGAGTTCTGGATTATGATGGATATAAATTCACTCCCGTAAGCTTCGGAGCTATAACAACGCAGGCAGGAACAAGCTTTCATATGCGTCTGCTGGATATCTACAATGATATGCAGACCGTAATAACCACGTTCAAGCCCGATGCTATGAGCGTTGAAAAGCTGTTTTTCAATACAAACCATACTACGGGTATAGACGTTGCACAGGCAAGAGGAGTTACTCTTCTTGCTGCTGTTCAGAACGGAGTGCCTGTTTACGAATATACACCGCTTCAGGTAAAGCAGTCGGTTGTAGGATATGGCAGAGCTGAGAAAAAGCAGGTCATGGAAATGACAAGGAGCATTCTTGGGCTTGCATCGGTCCCTAAACCCGATGATACAGCCGATGCTCTTGCGATCGCAATCTGCCATGGACATTCGTCGGGCGGTATAAATTTATATAAATAAATCGGAGGATTATCCATGCTATACAGCATCAGAGGTACTATTATACATAAAGAAGCAGGTGTGGCTGTCATAGAAGCCGGAGGGGTGGGATATGCCTGCAGAACGACTTACGGCTCTCTTGCAGCCCTTGGCAGCATTGGTGATGAAGGGTTTATGTACACCCATCTTAATGTGAGAGAGGACGGAATTGATCTGTTCGGATTTGCCGATGAAAAGGAGCTGAGCTGTTTCAGACTGCTTCTGTCGGTTTCGGGTGTAGGTCCCAAGGCGGCACTTTCCATCCTTTCGGGTATGGACCCCAACAGCTTTGCACTTGCTGTTGCAACAGGAGATCATAAGTCATTTACAAAGATCAAGGGTATTGGCCCCAAGGTTTCACAGAGGATCGTACTTGAGCTTAAGGATAAGATAGCCAAGGATCAGCTTTCGGTATCAGAAGCTGATCCCACTGCAGGATTCAACCGTGCATTTGTATCCGGCGGTGCTGCATCGGAAGCTGTTGACGCACTTCTCGTTCTCGGATATTCTTCAGATGAAGCAGAAAGAGCAGTAGGTGCTCTTGACAGTTCACTTCCTGCTGAGGAGCTTATCCGACTTGCACTTAAATCTATGGCAAAATAATTTCGGGACAGTGATAAAATGCTTGTTTATCCTAATTCAAAACGTTCGATCGTTAATGTTATTTCATCCATAAAGCGGTATTACAGGATACCGGCAGGGCAGTTTACCCCGCCATCACTTAGTACTCTTGACAATGAATTGAACAAGCTGTATAAGAATATAGTGCTGTTCGTTATCAGCGGCGTCGGTGAGAATATGCTCAGGTCTGTTCTTAAGCCTTCGGATATCCTTGTCAGGGGAATGATAGATTCCGTCACATCCGTCTGCCCGTCAACTGCTGCTGCGTCAAGGCTCAGCTGTCTTACAGGTGAATTTCCCGCAGAGCACGGCAGGCTGGGACAGATGATGTTTTTTAAAGAATTCTGCAGGACTGTTGAGCTTGAATCAAATCTTGACCCATACAGCGGACAGCCTGTTGCTGCTTCAAATGCAGCTGATTTTGTTCTTCCCTATGAGAATATCTTCGGCAGCATTGCGGATTCTATAATAGGCAATGTTCAGCCATTTACTATAGCTATGCCCGGGGTAAAGATAACCGAAAACAAGAGCTTTCATAAGGTTGCGGACACTCCTCTGAGAATGTTTGAGCTTATTATAAAGATAGCACTTACCGATCAGAACACATTCACCTATGTTGAGTGGGGGGATGTTCGGAATGCTGCTGTAAAATACGGCTGCGGTTCAGAGGAAGTCAAGGAAAAGCTGAGAGATCTTAATGATACTATTGCAGGTCTTGAAAAGCGTATGACCGATACATTGTTTATTGTCACATCAGATCATGGAATGACGGATGTATCCGAGGAGATACTGCTGAACCTGAATTACGATCTGTGCGACTGTCTTATAATGCCGCCTACATTCAGCAGGAGAGCAGTGAATTTCTTTGTTAAGTCAGACAGAAAAACGGATTTTGAGAGAATATTTGCCGAGAATTATTCCGGTGATTTTCTTCTGCTTTCACGCTCAGATATACTCCGCAAGGAGCTGTTCGGAACGGGAAAATACAATCCTAAGGTCTATGATTTCCTTGGTGATTACGCTGCATTCGGAATATCCGATAAATCAATGAGGTTCAGAACTCTGACTGAAAAGCATCGTTCCCACGATAAGGCTATGTGCGGAGGAATAACCTCCGATGAAATGGCTATCCCTCTTTCTGTTATCAAAACGAAACAGACTGCTAAGTGGAAAACTGCATTTACAGAAAACATTACTCCTATTTTTGAAAAGGATTGATAATTTTGCTGGAACAAAGCGAGATGAATTTTGAAAACAGGCTTGTTTCTCCCGAAGCATCGCCTGCGGAAACAGATGATATAGATTATAACCTCCGTCCCAAATCACTGAGCGAATATATCGGTCAGGACAAGGTCAAGGAGAATATGGCTGTTTTTATCGAGGCTGCAAAAAAACGCGGGGAGCCTTTGGATCATGTTCTGCTTTACGGACCTCCCGGTCTTGGCAAGACAACTCTTTCAGCCATTATTGCACGTGAGCTGGGAGTAAATATCCGTGTAACAAGCGGACCTGCTATTGAAAAGCCGGGTGATCTGGCAGCTCTTCTTACTAATCTTTCGGAGAATGATGTACTGTTCATAGACGAGATACACCGGCTTTCCCGTTCAATCGAGGAAGTTCTTTATCCTGCAATGGAGGACTATGCACTTGATATCATTATCGGAAAGGGACCATCGGCAAGATCACTTCGTGTTGATCTCCATAAGTTTACACTTATCGGTGCAACCACAAGAGCGGGTCAGCTGACTACTCCTCTCCGTGACAGATTCGGAATAATACAGCGTCTGGAGCTTTATACATTCGAGCAGCTCAGCGATATTATCATGCGTTCGGCAGTAATTCTTGGAATTGCATGCGATAATGAGGGGGCTTATGAGATCGCAAAGCGTTCAAGAGGTACTCCGAGAATCGCTAACCGTCTGCTTAAGCGTACAAGAGATTTTGCCGAAGTAATGGGCAAGGGGCGTATTACAGGTGATATTGCCGCAATCGCACTTGACAGGCTGGAAATAGATTCCCTTGGGCTTGACAGTCTGGACAAGAGAATGCTTGATATGCTCATAAGGGGCTATTCGGGAGGACCTGCGGGTCTTGAAACTCTTGCATCCGCTATCGGCGAGGAGGCAGTTACTCTTGAGGATGTCTGCGAGCCGTATCTTATGCAGCTTGGATTCCTTTCGAGAACTCCAAGGGGACGATGTGCTACAGCTCTTGCCTATAAGCATCTGGGATATCCCTATCCCGGGGACAAGGGAGGAAATATTTCGGGGCAGACTACGCTGTTCTGACGGCATTTTCAGAGCAGATTCAGAATATACTTTCAGCAGAAAACAAAATATATCGTTACGAAAGGACAAATATATATGGGCAGATTATTCGGAACCGATGGTGCCAGAGGCGTTGCCGTAACTGAGCTTACCTGCGAGACAGCTATGCAGATAGGCCGTGCGGCTGCTGCGGTGCTTTGCAGGAAGACGGGCAGAAAGGCAAAAATACTTATCGGTAAGGATACAAGAATATCCTCCGATATTATGGAAGCGGCTCTTACAGCAGGATTTTTATCTGTTGGTGCAGATGTGGTAAGTCTGGGAGTTGTTCCTACTCCTGCTGTTGCTTACCTTGTCAAGAACAGAAAAGCAGATGCCGGCGTAATGATCTCAGCGTCTCACAACTCTATGGAATTCAACGGAATAAAGCTTTTTTCAGGAACGGGCTTCAAGCTATCCGATGATATTGAGGAAGAGATCGAGGCTCTGGTGCTTGATACTCCCGAGAAGCTTACCGAATCCCTTAAGGATGGCGGAGAGGTGGGCAGACATTCTGCAGATACAGAGGCTGTATGGGATTATATCAGACATATTCTTTCAACTGGCAGCAATGATCTCAGCGGTCTGAGAATTGCAGTTGACTGTGCAAACGGTTCTGCTTCCGCAACTGCTGAGAAACTGTTTGAGGGCCTTGGTGCAAAAGTCTATCTGATAAACTGCGAGCCGGATGGGGTAAATATCAATGAAAAGTGCGGCTCCACAAATATGGATGGGCTGATCGAATTTGTCAAGGAGCATAAGTGTGATGCAGGTATCGCATTTGACGGCGATGCTGACAGATGTCTTGCTGTTGACGGTAACGGAATAATTGTGGATGGCGATAAGCTTATTGCAATATTTGCTAAGGATATGATGGAAAGAGGTGTCCTTGCAGATAATGCGGCTGTTGTTACCGTTATGACAAACATGGGATTCACTGTGTTTGCAAAGAACAGCGGTATAAAGAAGATCACTACTAAGGTAGGTGACAGATACATACTTGAGCAGATGCTTGCATCGGGTTATAATCTCGGAGGTGAGCAGTCAGGTCATATCATTTTCCGTGATTATGCAACAACAGGCGACGGTCAGCTTACTGCTATCCAGCTTCTCAGCGTAATGAAGCGTTCCGGCAAGAGCCTTGCGGAGCTTGCAGGTATTATGGAGAGATATCCTCAGGTCATGATAAATGTAAAGATCGCTGCAAAGTGGAAGGAAAGCTGGAAGAACATTCCCGAGATCGAGGAGCTTATTGAGACTAAGGAAAAGGCTCTCGGTGACAATGGAAGGATACTTGTACGTGAGAGCGGAACAGAACCTCTTATCCGTGTAATGATCGAAGGCAAGCAGTTTGATGTAATAAATGACATGGCTGTGGAGCTTGCGGATGTGATTCGTAAGAACTGCCCCGAAGCGTGATCGTAAGACTGAAAGGAAAATAAAGTATGAGATGTGCTGACAGATGGCAGGATTATCGTCTGCTTGACTGTACCTGCTCTGAAAAGCTGGAGTATTGGGGGAAATATTCGCTTATCCGCCCCGACCCTCAGGTGATCTGGAAAACCGAAAAGAAAACTCCGGTCTGGAACAGAGCGGATGGTCATTATCACCGCTCTGACAAGGGCGGAGGACAGTGGAGCTTCAGGACAAGACTTCCCGAAAGCTGGCAGATGAACTATGACCTGATAACAGGTGAGAAGCTCACTTTCAATATCCGTCCCACAGGCTTCAAGCATACGGGACTTTTTCCCGAGCAGGCAGTGAACTGGGATCTTATGGCTAAGATTATATCGGAACGTAAAAAGCAGGGAAAGGAAGTCAATGTTCTCAACCTGTTCGCATATACCGGCGGTGCTACACTTGCCTGTGCTGCAGCCGGGGCTAATGTATGCCATGTTGACGCCTCAAAGGGAATGGTACAGTGGGCAAGAGATAACGCAGCATCTTCCGGGTTATCTGACAAGCCTATCCGATGGATAGTTGATGACTGCGAGAAATTTGTAGCAAGGGAGATAAAGCGAGGACGCCGATATGATGCAGTAATAATGGACCCGCCCTCTTACGGAAGAGGACCAAATCAGGAGGTCTGGAAGCTTGAGGACTGCATTTATGATCTTGTGAAGCTCTGCACGGGAGTGATAAGTGACGATCCGCTGTTTTTTCTCCTTAACAGCTACACGACGGGGCTTTCTCCCTCGGTTATGGCTTACATACTCAGTGAAACTATAGGGACACGTTTTGACGGAAATGTGACTGCGGATGAGATCGGTCTTCCCGCAGAGGTTTCAGGAAATGTGCTGCCATGCGGTTCTACAGCAATGTTTATCACGGAGTGAATGGAGGATGAGTATTACGGAGGATAGTAATATCATAAGAGCTGAAAAACTCAGCTTCTATTATTCTGACGGCATTGAGGAGGATACTTCCGAAAACAACGAGCCTGAAGAAAAGAAATATATTTTCGACGGTCTTGATCTTGAAATCACAAGGGGCAGCTTTACTGCTGTTCTCGGTCATAACGGCTGCGGTAAATCCACTCTGGCAAAGCATATGAATGCTATCCTGCTGCCCTGCGGGGGAAAGCTGTATGCATCGGGAATAGATACATCCGATGAAAAAAGACTGTTTGATATCAGGAAGCATATCGGAATGGTTTTCCAGAATCCCGACAATCAGATAGTTGCTTCTGTGGTTGAAGAGGATGTTGCCTTTGCACTGGAAAACATGGGTGTTCCCCAGGATGAGATGAGAAAACGTGTGGATGACGCTCTGAAAGCGGTGGGAATGTATGATTATCGTGAGCATTCACCTCATCAGCTTTCCGGAGGCCAGAAGCAGAGGGTGGCAATTGCCGGCATTATTGCAATGCGTCCCGACTGCATCGTTCTGGACGAGCCTACTGCAATGCTTGACCCTGTTGGCAGACGTGAGGTAATGAAAACTATCCGCAGACTCAACAAGGAAAACGGGATCACTATTATTCTTATCACTCATTACATGGATGAGGCTGCAAAGGCTGATCGTGTTATAGTAATGGATGGAGGAAAGGTTATCCTGGATGATATTCCAGAAAACGTGTTTTTCCGAGTTGAAAAGCTTCGTGAAGTGGGGCTTGATGTTCCTCAGTCAACGGAGCTTATGTACCTTATGAGGCAGAACGGTTTTTCCGATGCCGATACTCACATTATTGATGAGGAAAGGTGTGCGGATTATCTTTACAGTCTTCTGAAAGACTGATTTTTAATCTGTTTTTAATTTGTTTTTCAATGCTGTTTTAATGATAATGGTGTATTATCATAACAATGAAGGTTAAGGAATCGCTGAACAAATCGAACGCATTTACCGGATGCCCGGTTTTCCAAAGCTTCCTTAATGAATATCTGCTTCAAATTTTTGGGGAAAAGAGGTATTTGTTATGTTTATGATAATTTCTGCTGTTCTCGCATTTGTTGTTGCTGCTGTTGTTACTGCTCTTTCGGGAGCGGGTATGATATTGTTTCTTGTGCTTGAAACAATTATCTGTGTGCTGCTTGGACTGGGTATGGTCATGAAGATGCTTGCTAAGAGTATGCTCCCTGCTGTAAAGCTTCTGCTGATACTGTCATTTCTGGCTGTTCCCCTTGTCAATATTGCAGCACTTATTCTGGTCGGCATTCTGACATATAAAAAAATTGGAAAACAGGGATAAAAATTTTTGGGGGAGGAATCATTTATGGCACTTGCGTTAAGTGTTATCTTAACTGTATTTATTATTGCGTATCGTATTATGGATGGTAAGGGCAAGATCAACCGTGTGGGTATCGGAAGAGGTGTTTTTTATCAGGCTATGATAATCCTCGGGGCGATACTGCTCTGTGCAGGCATCGGTTATTTCTGGGGAAATGCAGATATCACAGGCACCGGTGAAGATCTGGACGATGCCCGCATAATGCTGATACAAATATTCATTCAGATGCTTTTTTCTGCAGCTGTTACCGTTACTTGCATTACAGGCTGCGTGGGAGTGCTGAGGAGTGAGATGAAAAGAGAGGACGGTATTCTGGGAGATTCTGTTTTCCACAGCTCAAACTGTGTTCTCAAGCTTTCCCTGGCAGCTGCCTGCTTATCTGCATTGTGCGGACTTTTAAGCATTATTTTCTGCATAAAGGGAGCTGTAAGCACTATCGATATATTTATGGAGATACTTCCGATGCTTATTGCGGGAATTATTCTGGGTCTGTTCACATTTGGTATTGCTTTTATTATCGTAATGCTTGGAATTCCATTATATATTGTGTCCGAGGATATAGATGTATTCTGTGATGCGATCACAGGTGTGTCCTACGCAAGTGTGCTTGGACTTACCTTCGGTGTTCTTTATATAGTTTCGGTAATATTTGCTGTCCCGGGATACAGGAGACTTCGCAGGAATGATCTCATCACCAAGAAGCAGTCTATAATTTTCAGCATTCTTTCCTTTATCCCCGGAGTGAATATTGCTGCAGGGATCCACATGTATAAGATTATCAACAAGACTAAAGCATAATTCAGCAATCACTGCGTTTTTTGGTTAAGCGGAAACATTATCCCATTGAGCTGAAACAGGACGGCTTGGGAAATATATTCTGCAGACTCGGAGGAATTATTAATGGCAGTTATCAAAACAGAGAAGCTTACCTACACTTACAGTGCAGGTACTCCTTTTGAGAAAACAGCGGTAGATAATGTTGATCTTGAGATCAGCGAGGGAGAGCTTGTGGGCGTGATCGGTCATACAGGCTCGGGTAAATCTACCCTGATACAGCATTTTAACGGACTTATCAAACCCACATCGGGTAAGATATATGTTGACGGACAGGATATCTGGGATAAAAATGTTAATATCAGAGAAATTAGATTCAAGGTTGGCCTTGTATTCCAATACCCCGAATATCAGATATTCGAGGAGACGGTGTACAAGGATATTGCTTTTGGTCCCAGAAATATCGGGCTGAGCGAAAAGGAGACAGATACACGTGTCCGTGAGACAGCTGCTCTTGTAGGGATTGGCAGTGATCTGCTTAAGAAGTCACCCTTTGAGCTTTCCGGCGGTCAGAAGCGACGTGTTGCTATTGCAGGTGTAATGGCAATGCGTCCCAAGGTGCTTATTCTTGACGAACCTACGGCGGGACTAGATCCCAAGGGCAGAGAGGTCATTCTCGGGCAGATAAAGGAATATCACAGGACAACAGGCTCAACAGTAATGCTTGTTTCTCACAGTATGGAGGATGTTGCCCGTCTGGTCTCAAAAATACTTGTAATGAACAGGGGAAGTGTTTTCTGCTATGACACACCTCCTAAGATATTCACACGTGCGGAGGAGATAACAAGCATAGGTCTATCTGTCCCTCAGATAACTAAGATATTCAGCATTCTGAGAAGCAGAGGGATTGATATCCGAGGAGATGTTTACACGGTGGATTTTGCCCTAAAAACCATAAATGAGTACCTTGAAGCACACGGAAAGGGGAGAGTATAATGCTGAAGGATATTACTATCGGTCAGTATTTTCCCGGTAATTCTGCCGTTCATAGGCTTGATCCGCGGTTCAAGATAGTCATTACCGGACTATTTATTGCAATGCTGTTTACAGCTGACAGATTTCTGTCATTGGCAGTAGGATGCGTATTTTTCGTAATAGCTTTTTTTCTTTCCGGCCTTTCACCAAAGCTTATGCTCAAAAGCATGAAGCCTATTGTTCCTATTATTATCTTTACTTCCATTCTGAATATTTTCTTTATAAACGGAGTTACTCTTGTAAGCTTTTTTTCTATCAGGATAACAGATCAGGGGCTTATCACATCGGGATTTATGGTAATCAGGATCATTGCACTTATCTGCGGAACCTCACTGCTGACATACACCACATCACCTATTGTGCTCACGGACGCTATCGAGCAGCTGATGGATCCCCTTAAGAAACTAAAATTCCCCGTTCATGAGCTTGCAATGATGATGACTATTGCCCTGCGATTTATCCCTACGCTTATTGAGGAGACGGACAAGATCATGTCTGCTCAGAAGGCAAGAGGTGCCGACATGGACAGCGGTACGCTAATGCAGAGAGCTAAGGCACTTGTACCTATTCTTATCCCGCTTTTTGTTTCGTCATTCAGACGTGCAGAGGAGCTTGCTCTTGCTATGGAATGCAGATGCTACCAGGGCGGTGAGGGACGGACAAAGCTTAAGACTCTCCGCTCGGGAGGAAGCGACTATTGTGCACTTGCTGTTTCAGTGCTGTTCCTTGGGGCTGTCTGCATCATTGATATGGGAAAGATAGCTTTATGAGAAATTTAAAAGTTACAATGGGCTATCGGGGTACTGCGTATCACGGATTTCAGCGGCAGGAAAATGCTGTGGGAATTCAGAATATCCTTGAGGATAAGCTTTCCCGCATGACTGACGGACATGTAAAGATAAACGGCTGTTCACGCACCGATACAGGTGTGCATGCTAATATGTATGTATTCTCCTTTGAGACGGAGCATCGCATCCCATGTAATAATCTTGTCAGAGGGATGAACAGTATTCTTCCCGATGATATAGCTCTCTTTTCCTGCGAGGAAGCGGATGCGGATTTCCATGCAAGGTATTCCTGTGTGGGAAAGGAATATATTTATGTTATTCTGAACAGAATGGCAAGGGATCCTTTTCTCGGTGATCTTTCGCTGCATTATCCATATCCTCTTGATGTGGATAAAATGAACCGTGCTGCCGGGGATATTGTGGGAACACATGATTTCACATCCTTCTGCGGAACTGCTAATCAAAAGGAAAACGCCGTCAGGACAATTACAAAATGCTGTTTTCACCGTGAGGGGGATAAGGTGGTATTCACCATACGTGGTGACGGATTTCTTTACAATATGGTAAGGATAGCCGTGGGAACGCTGCTGTATATCAATGAGGGCAGGATAGGGGAGAATGATATCCCGATAATACTTGCAGCAAGAGACAGAAATCTTGCGGGAAAAACAGCTTGTGCCTCAGGTCTTTACCTTAATCGAGTTTTTTACGACTCTATCCCCAATGACTGATACTGCTAACCATTTAACCTATGGATAAAATTCAGTGGCTATAATGCGTCCTCTCTGCGTTAAACTCCCTTGAAAGGCACGAGCATTGCTGCGGTCGTTTTCCTTGATAGGACGCATTCTATCCACCGTCTTTATCCATAGAACAAATGGTTATCAGTATGAGATCCCGGGATAGTCATATGAGAAAGGAAGTGCGAACATGTCAGTGACCGATGTTTCTGAGCTTAGAAAAAAGCGTGAGCAGAAACGCAGAAAGAATATGATCATTAAAGTATTTATCGTGCTTCTTATAATTGGTGCGGTGATGGTTGCTGTGCTTACAAAGGATATGTGGTACTCCTATTTTGACAGCATACTTACAAGAATACCTGCATCGTCAGGAAGTGACAGAGGTGATACTGAGCTTGCTGAGGGATATTTCCCGCTTACCATTGAGGGCGGTTCCGGTTATCAGATAATGAGAATGGATAACTGCCTTGCACTTCTCGATGATTCACGTTTTCATGTTTATAATTCAGACGGAAAGGTCGTAAGCGAAAAGCAGCATTCATATGCTAATCCTATTCTCTCTGTTTCACAGAACAAGGCTCTGATCTATGATCTCGGCGGTCAGGAATTCAGTCTGGAAAGCAAGTATAAAACAGTTTATTCCAAGTCCTCCGACAGTGTTATACTCTTTGCAAGACTTGCGGATAATGATAATGCTGCAGTAGTATCGAAATCAGAAAAGTTTCTTGCTATGCTGAAAATATACGACAGCTCCGGAGAATGCATTTTTACATATTACAGCTATGATATGCGAATAATCAATGTTACATTCACGGATTCAGGCAAGGGCTGTGTACTTACTGCACTATATGCCGAGGGCGGTCAGCTTAAGTCCAGGATGATCCGGTTTGATTTTACCGACAAGGAGCCTAAATGGACCAGCGAGCCCGTTGATACTCTGGCTCTTGACGTTCAGCTGACAAGTAACGGCAATATTATTATGATCGGTGATACAAAGACTGCTTTGTTCACGTCCGAAGGTGTTCTTACCGAGACATATACTTACAAATCTCCTCTTGTGGATTTTGACAGCACTGGTGATGTTACTGCTATCATGACTTCAAACAGTGAAAAGCGTTCCTCCGAGGTCATTATTATGGCAGGTGAAAATGTAGGCTCTCCTGTTGTGACAGGCACAGATCATAGTGCATCCAAGCTGCTCACGGTTGGAAACCGTGTTCATGTTCTTAATGACAACGGTTTAGTGACCTATGACATAACCGGGCAGCAGATCGCATATGCTGATCTTGAGGATGATTATGATGACATATGCATGATCGACAAATATATGTATCTGCTGGGATATGATTCGGTTAACAGAATTAACTACAGTACATGAGATTGGTGAATAAATGATTGCTTATATTTATGATATTTCCGTTGCGGTAATACTGATAGTCTGTATTGGTGTGGGCTACAAAAGAGGCCTGCTCAGAACAGTGTTATATCTTCTTTGTTTTCTGATATCCTTTGCGGTTGCATCGGCTGTATCATCAGATGCAGTTGTTGAGCCTTATTACGAAAAGTATTTCAGAGAAAAAATAGTATCGGCTATCGACAGCTCCATTGAGGATGCAAAGGAACGGGCTGAAGAAAAGCTTAAGGAAGCTGTTAAGCAGGAAGCTTCCGAAGCATTGAGTGGGATAACCGGAATAGATGGTCTGGAAATACCTCCGGAACTTATTGACGATGTTTTCGGAAAGACTGAGGAATTCATATCTGACCATCCTCTTGATTCAGCATATATTTCACAAATTGATTTTTCCTCACTCTTGACTAATGAGAGGATTAGTGGTAAAATTAAAGAAGCTGCTGATATTTGTGCAGATGCTATTTCTGAGAAGCTCAATAATATGCTGCCTCTCGGAATAAGTATTTCTCCTGACAGTATCTCAGATTTTCTGATGGAGGAGGATACTCTTCGTGCTTTGTTTACAGAGCTGTTAGGTGATAAGACTGATGCAGACAGCGAAGGTATTGCTGAGTATATGGAGCGGATAATCGTCCGTCCCGCAGTGCTTAGGGCAATGGGCATCGTTGTGTGGGCTGCTGTGTTTGCTGCAGCAAATATTTTTCTCAGGATGATAATCAGCGTTATTCTGCTGATACGTCATATTTCACCGATAAAAGCAGCTGATGAGGTTCTCGGCGGACTGCTGGGAGCGGCTGAGGGTGCTGTTATTATCGCAATATGCACTGCTGTTGTGGCTGTAATCATTGCTGTAACCGGCGGTGTGGAATGGATGAATGAGGAACTGATAACTCAGACGTTTGTGTTCAGACATATTTATGCGGCACTGATTGATGTGCTACCCGGGTTGATATGATTCTGCAATTTAGATTTATACGGAGGATACAGAATGCTTTGTTCCAGATGTAAAAAAAGAACAGCGGTGGTTTTCATCACTTCCATGCATGGTTCAGAAAAGAAGGATGAGGGTCTTTGTCTCGTTTGTGCGAGAGAACTGGGGATCCCTCAGATCAAGGAATACATGGATCAGATGGGAATTACCGATGATGATATAGAGGAATTTTCCGATGCTATGACGGGCATGAATGATGCTCTTGACAGCGGGGAATTCTTTCGCCAGGGGGGAACCGGTTCAATACCGAATTTCTTCCAGAACCTTTTCGGCAGTTTTGGTGATGCTTCAAAGGGTCAGAATGAAACAGAAAAAAATGCTGTAACGGAAGAAAATGACGATGGCAGCACTGACGCTGAATTTACACCCAGACCTGCATCAAAAAAACAGGAGGATAAGGAAAAAAAGAAGAAGAGAAAGTACCTGGATACATTTTGTACTGACCTGACCTCCAGAGCAAGAAACGGACAGCTGGATAATATCATCGGACGTGAAAATGAGATAGCACGTACTATTCAGATACTATGCCGCCGCCAGAAAAACAATCCATGTCTTATCGGTGAGCCCGGTGTCGGTAAAACTGCTATTGCAGAGGGACTTGCTCAGAGAATTGTTGAGGAAAAGGTTCCTTTCCAGCTGAGAAACAAGGAGGTCTTTCTCCTTGATCTTACCGCAATAGTTGCAGGCACTCAGTTCAGAGGACAGTTTGAGAGCCGTATGAAGGGACTTATTGATGAAGTTACTTCAGAGGGAAATATAATCCTCTTTATTGATGAACTTCATAATATTGTCGGTGCCGGAGACAGTGAAGGCTCATCCATGAACGCAGCCAATATACTTAAACCTGCACTCAGCCGAGGTGAGGTTCAGGTCATTGGTGCGACAACCTTCAAGGAGTACCGGAAGTATATTGAAAAGGACAGTGCTCTGGAAAGAAGATTCCAGCCTGTTACTGTAAATGAGCCTACTATTGATGATACTGTCGAGGTCCTCAAGGGAATCAAGAAGTATTATGAGGAGCATCACAAGGTAAAGATATCTGATGATAAGATACGTCTTTGTGTAGTGCTTTCCGAAAGATATATTAATGACAGATTCCTGCCCGACAAGGCAATTGACCTTCTTGATGAAGCGTGTGCAAATCGAAGCATACGCAGTATCGAGCTTGCCGAAAAGCAGAAGATGGATGCTGATCTTGCAAAGTGTGAAGCTGATATCAAGACTGTGGAAGATGCAGATGAACCTGATTTTGAGAAGCTTGCATCACTTAAATCTGAGCTGCTTCGCATGAAAGCAGAATCTGAGAAGCTTGATAAGAAGATCCAGAGTATTTACGTTGAGGATGAAGATCTTGCTCATGTTGTCGAGCTGTGGACAGGTATTCCTGCAAACCGTATAGAAGAGACAGAATACAGAAAGCTTGCTGCTCTGGAAGCAGTGCTTAAGAAACGGATCATCGGTCAGGATGAAGCTGTTGACGCTGTAAGCAAGGCTATCAGGCGTACAAGAGTTCAGCTTTCCAAACGCCGCAGGCCTGCTTCATTTATTTTTGTTGGTCCTACCGGTGTAGGAAAAACTGAGCTTGTAAAAGTGATTTCCGAGGAGCTGTTCAGCGGGAATGATACTCTTATACGGCTGAATATGAATGAGTTCCAGGAAAAGCATACTGTTTCAAGAATGATCGGTTCGCCTCCGGGATATGTGGGATATGATGATGCGGGACAGCTTACCGAAAAGGTTCGCCGTCATCCGTATTCTGTGGTTCTCCTTGACGAGATAGAGAAGGCACATCCCGATATAATGAACATTCTGCTCCAGATACTTGATGAGGGTCATGTGAATGATGCACAGGGACGCTCTGTAAGCTTCGAGAATACTATCATCTGTATGACATCCAATGCTGGTTCATCGGATAAGTCATCCGGACTTGGATTCAACAAGACCGAAGGGGATATCTCACGAGAGAGAGCAATGAAGGCACTTTCCGATTTTCTCCGTCCCGAATTCATGGGCAGGATCGACGAGATAGTTGTGTTTAATCCTCTGACTAAGGAGAATTATGCAGAGATAGCAGGACTTATGCTTTCTGAGATGAAGGAAGCACTCCATGAAAAGGGTTCTGCTCTCAAGTATGACAAGCGTGTTCTGAATGCTCTTTCCGAGAAGGCATATGGCAGAAAATTCGGTGCTCGTGACCTGAGAACAGTCATCCGCTCCGATATTGAGGATAAGATATCCGAGATAATAGTTCAGAATGGCGGCAAGCATATTGATGCAATCCGTGTTTCCGCTAAGAAGGACGGGATCGAAGTCACAGCCGAGAACAATGATTAATACTAAGCCGTCTGGATGTATTTTCATACAGACGGCATTTGTGTGTCAAAATGCATAATTTATTAATATTTCTTTTTCAAAGCTATTGCAATTTGCCGAAAATTGTGTTATACTGAATATAGTCAGAAGATAATACCGGCAGAAATATACTTTTGCTCGGAGAAATGTATCCACAGCAGGATTTGCCGAATTATAAGGGTTTATAATGAATAATGCGATCCTTTTGGACGAGTATGTTTATTAATGCAGGTTTGTGGATTGCTATAGGTTTGATAAGAAGAGAGGCGTTAATATGGGGAATTATATAAAGGCTTATATCAGATCCGTTGAAGCGGCTCTCCGGGACGAAAATACCGATCTTGAAAAGCTTAAGGAGGAGCACCTTAAGCAGATCGGATTCATCCAGCATGAAAGACTTATCCATCTTATTGTAACAGTGTTTGTGGGAATAGTTCTGTTCATAGGAATGGTTTTGTTCTTTGTTTCGGGAATACAGGGAATGCTGGCAATGGATATGCTGCTTCTGATACTTACGATCTGTTACCTTGGATACTACTATTTTATTGAGAATTCTACACAGAAGCTTTACAGGCTTTATAACCGTATGGTCGTAAAATGTGAAGAACAGACTGCTAAAAAGCTCTGCGATCATAATGAAATGCTTTGATCGGAATAATACCATGAGAATGGAGAATATACTGTGAATGTTACCCCCGAAATCGTTAAGGAGATAATCGAGACTAAGTCTATAAGTGTGGACTTTCAGCCGATATACTCTTTGAATACTCAGAAGTTTATTGGTCTTGAAGCCCTGTCAAGAGGAATCTATCAGGGAGAAAAGGTTTCACCCTATTTCCTGTTTCAGTACGCCAAAGAAATGAATATGTCACTTACTCTGGACAGAATATGCCGTGAGAAGGCAATGAAATCCTTTGCTGCTGAGAGCAGGGCTCCAACACTGTTTATCAATTTTGAGACATCGGTACTGAACGGCATAGTATCCGGAACCGGTGAGATACAGAGAAGTGCCGAGGAGAATCGTATTTCTCCTCAGAATATTGTAATTGAGCTGAACGAATCTCATGTCAAGGATTCCTATAATCTGATGATGTTTGTGGATTATTATCGTTCAAAGGGATTCTTGATAGCACTTGATAATGTCAGTGCTGGACTGGACACTCTTAACCGCATCATGCTCATTAATCCTGATATTATAAAGATCGACAGAGCTATTGTTTCTCAGATCGGTACAAATAACTATAATCAGGAGGTTTTCCGCTCCATTATCAATACAGCTAAGCAGATAGGTGCAATGACTGTTGCAGAGGGCGTTGAGACAGTTGATGAGGTCATCACATGCACACTGCTGGGTGTTGACTATTTCCAGGGCTTCTATTTTCAGAAGCCGGAACAATTTAATTATCTTTTCACTAATGATGCAAGAAAGCGTATTGAAGAGGCTGCTCAGAGACTTAATATCTCTATGAAGAAAAACAGTACCATCGCAAGTATGACAGTGGAGAGCTACAAGCGTATCATCTACGATCTTGTAAACAGACTTGCCTGCCTCAATCATGAAAACTATAATGAGGAGCTTAAGGTATATCTCAGCGAGCATGACGAGATAGAGTGTGTATTCCTCATCGACAGCAAGGGATTCCAGATCACTAATACTGTAATGACACCGGATACAGAGATTCTGGAGGGATATCATCCTGCACTTATCGGTGTTAATCATGACATCAAAAACTATTTCTATGCTGTCAGGGAGCAGATCGAGGATCCGTTTATTTCGGGTTGGTACATATCTAACGCAACGGGCAAGAGCTGCAAAACCATTTCGTCCAAGTTCTATAACCGTAAAGGCGAAATGATAGTTGCCTGTGTTGACTTGAAAAAGCAGTAATGTAATACATAGGACAAAAATCACCTTGAATATACATTAGTAAAATGTGATTCGAGGTGATTTTTTATGCTGGGTCTGCTGGAATGGCTTGCGGAGAATATGCTGTTTTTCGCACTTCATATGGACAGCGGGACAATATTCCCCAAGCCCCTTACTCCCGAACAGGAGGAGGACTGCTTTGCGAGAATGGCCAAAGGTGACAAGACAGCGAGGTCTAAGCTGATAGAGCACAACCTCCGGCTTGTGGCTCATGTTGTAAAGAAATACTATACTGCTTCAGTTGATACAGAGGAGCTTATTTCCGTAGGTACAGTGGGACTTATCAAGGCTGTTTCCACCTATAACAGCTCAAAGCCGGTAAAGTTTGCCACATATGCTGCAAAGTGTATCGACAATGAGATACTGATGTATTTCAGAAGTGCCCGCAAATCTGCACGTGATGTATATCTGGATGACCCTGTTGATGTTGATAAGGACGGCAACAGCATGAGTCTTATGGATATCATTGCTGATGATGACTGCATGGTTGACAGGATCGACACTATGATTAAATCACGCCAGCTGTATTGCTTCGTGGATGAATGCCTTGACGTCCGTGAAAAAGAGATCATCATGTACAGATATGGTTTGTATGGAACGAAACCTCTGACTCAGCGTGAAGTCGCCGCTAAGCTTGATATTTCACGGTCATATGTATCGAGAATAGAGAAAAAGGCCCTTGAAAAGCTCAGAAAGAAATATGAACGCTCCGGATCAGGGTAAATGGTTCTGTCAGGCTGCTTCCAAATAAATGAAGGTGCAGCCTGATATAAGCCGTATGTGCATATAACATCATGTATCTTACATAGCGGGGAAAACTGGTTTTATGGATTCATGCGTTGATCTGCTGAAATAATAAATATTTTATGAATTTTGCAAAACCCCTTGAAAAATATATATAAAAATGCTATAATAACAATTGAAATGTGTATGCAGAATACACAAACGGCTTAATATAGCCATTTAAAACGTTTAAAAAAATAAGGAGAGTATAGCCAATGAATTACGGACATTTCGACCTTGAAAAGAAAGAGTACGTTATCACCAAGCCCGATACACCCGCACCTTGGGCAAACTATCTCGGATCACCCGAATATGGTGCAATCATTTCCAACAACGCAGGCGGTTACAGCTTTGTAAAATCCGGAGCTAACGGACGTGTTATCCGTTATCGTTTTAATTCTGTTGCTCACGATCAGCCCGGCCGTTACGTTTATATCAAGGACAGCGAGACAGGCGAGTATTGGTCTGCATCATGGGCACCTGTATGCAAGCCTCTTGATGAATTCAAGAGCGAGTGCCGTCACGGTACAGCATACACTGTTATCACATCTGAGTACAAGGGCATCAAGTCCGAGGTTACTTACTACGTTCCTAAGGACGCTACATATGAGGTTTGGGCAGCTAAGGTAACAAATACAGACAGCAAGCCCAGAAAGCTTTCCGTAACAGGCTACTGTGAATTCGTAAACGATAACAATTATGAGCAGGATCAGGTAAACCTTCAGTACACACTGTTTATCACACGTACATATTTTGAGGGCAACTACCTTCTCCAGAAGCAGAATGAGATCTACAATCCCAACAGCGGCCGTTTCCTGGGACTTGCTCAGGCAAAGGCTGACGCTTTCTGCGGTGATCGTGATGCTTTCGTAGGTTCATACAGAAGCTATGCTAACCCCAAGGGCATTGAGGAAGGTCTTAAGGGTAACCTTAACTACAACACAAACTCCTGCGGTGCTCTCCAGAGCGATATCATTCTCCAGCCCGGTGAAACAAAGGAGCTTACATATATTCTCGGTCAGAAGGATGTTTCTGAGATCCCCGAGATCATTGCAAGATATGAGAAGCCCGGTGTTGTTGAGGCTGAGGTTGAGGAGCTGAAGGCTTACTGGCATTCTAAGCTCAATAATTTCCAGGTCAATACTCCTGATGCTGATTTCAACAACATGGTCAACGTCTGGAACGCATACAACTGCTTTATTACATTCACATGGTCCAGAGCTGCTTCGTTCCAGTACTGCGGTCTGAGAAACGGCTTCGGCTACCGTGATACAGTTCAGGATATCCAGGGTGTTATCCATCTTGCTCCTGAAATGGCAAAGAACCAGATCATATTCATGCTCTCTGCTCAGGTAACTAACGGTGCAGGTCTTCCTCTTGTAAAGTATGACCATACTGCCGGCAAGGAGAATCATCCTGACGAAAACGATGAGAACTCCGTATATGCAAAGCAGACAGGTCATCCGTCTTATCGTGCAGATGACGCTCTCTGGCTCTTCCCCACAATCTATAAGTACATTTCCGAAAGCGGAGATATCGCATTCCTTGATGAAGAGATCCTCTACGCTAACGATGATGAAAAGGGCACAGTTTACGATCATCTCAAGAGAGCTATCATGTTCTCTGAGAACCACCTGGGCAACCACGGCATGCCTGCTGGTCTCCACGCTGACTGGAACGACTGCCTCCGTCTTGGCAAGAAGGGTGAATCCACATTTGTTGCATTCCAGCTTGTATATGCAGTTAAGATCCTCAGAAGCTATGCTGTTCTTAAAAACGATACTGATTACATTGCACATCTTGATGAGCTTAAGGCTAAGCTTGATGATATTCTTGCGGCTTGCTGGAATGAGGACAGATGGATCAGAGGTTACAAGGAAGACGGTACGATCATCGGTCAGAGAACTGATCCCGAAGCTAATATGTGGCTGAATCCTCAGTCCTGGTCTGTTATCTCCGGCTTTGCAAGTGCTGAGCAGGCTGAAAAGGCTATGGAAAGCGTTGGCAGAGAGCTTAACACACCTTACGGTGCAATGGTAATGTATCCTCCTTATGTTAATCACGGATTTGACGGTGCTCTCATGCAGTGCTTCAACAAGTGCACAAAGGAAAATGCAGGTATCTTCTCTCAGCCTCAGGGCTGGCTCATCCTTGCTGAATCCCTTCTCGGTCACGGTAACACAGCTTACAAGTACTGGAAGGAAGCAGCTCCTGCAACATATAATGATAATGCAGATCACAGATGTCTCGAGCCTTACGTATACGGACAGTTTGTTGAGGGTAAGGACAGTCCATATGCAGGCCGTGCACACGTACATTGGCTCACAGGTACAGCTTCAACTGTTATGGTTGGTACTGTTGAGGGTATTCTCGGTATGAGACCTGATGCAGCAGGTCTGAAAGTTGATCCTGCTATCTGCTCCGATTGGGACAGCTACACTGTTTCAAAGGTATTCAGAGGCAAGAAGCTGAACATGGTATTTAACAACCCCGATCACGTTGAAAGCGGCGTTAAGGAGATCACTCTCAACGGTGTTAAGCTTGAGGGTAACTACATACCCGCTGATAAGCTTAAGACTGTAAACGAGGTTGTTGTAACACTTGGAAAGTAATTATTATATTGCTTAAACAGGCGGAGTCTGGGGTAGTGCTCAGACTCCGCTTTTTAGCATTTTTGTAACATTGTTTTACTGCATTGTAATTAAATTTTAATATATGTAGCAGTTGATTTTTATAGGTGTTTGTAGTATAATAGTAATGTCGGCAATTGTGTAATTGTGCCGAAATTTTGGTTTATTGGCAGAAAAGGAGAATAAGCTGTGGTCGTTTCAGGAAGAAAAAAGAAAGATAAGCTTAAATTCAGGGTATCTTTCATATTCCTTTTTGTGTTTGCCAGCTTTGTTGCTTGTTTTACTCTGTATATGCGAAGCGATATCTCTGACAGTGAGGAAAATTCTGCCATAAAGGGTGATATAGTAACTACACAGTATCAGACTGAAGAAAAGCCGGCAGAGAAAAAAGCAGTGAATCCTGTCCCGGAATGCAGCAAGTACGATCAGTCTTATCTGGACAGCTGTATGTTTGCAGGAGACTCACTTATTGTGGGGCTTTCATCATACGGAATAATCCCTGAGGAGCGTGTTGCTGCAGGTATCGGTATGAGTGCTATGACAATAAATGACACTCCTCTGGAAAATCCTGATGGTTCTCAGGAACTTATTGCTGACAAGATAAATGCTGCAAAGCCTGAGAATCTGTATGTTCTTCTTGGACTTAATCTGATGGAATACTATACCAATGAGCAGCTTCTTGCAGAGTATGGAGATTTTGTGGACAGCATTGACAGGGAGCATACAAATATCTATCTGATCTCTGTTCCTCCCGTTACAGCTTCAAGGGAAGAGAATCCCGACAGACCTATTCTTAATTCTGATATTGATGCGTTCAATGCAGATCTTCTTAAATTCGCCAATAACAGGGGACTTAATTACCTTGACCTCAACTCGGAGCTTAAAGGCAATGACGGACGGCTGTCCGAGGAGGTTGCAGAGGCAGATGGTATTCATTTTAAGAAGTCTACCTATACCATCCTGCTTGATTATATTCTTACTCATGTCAATAATGGATGAACCTGAATCGGTTCGGACATAAAAAATATGTACAAGGAAGAATTTGTTATGAAGAAAATATACGCAGTCTATGTTCTGGCTGCAGCAGCTCTACTTATTTCGGGGTGCAGCAGCCGGGAAAGCACTGATGATAAGATCCCTAAAGCAGCGGTCATCACTACTGCTGCAGATAATGAAGCAGATGCTTCTGATGAGAATAATATGGAAACGGACCAGTCCATGAGTTCGGTATCCTGCAGTGAGATCACTGCTGCCATATTGGACCAGGTTGAGATGTCCTCCATGGCTGAGGTAGGAGCTGACAGAGTCGCAAATTATCTTGATGCAGGACTTACAGATGATCTGTCGTTTTCAATGTACATATGCGGTTCCGGCGGGTTTGCTGATGAGATCGCAGTTTTTGATTTATCGGTAAATGATGAAGATGCTTTGAGAGCAGCCATTGAAAGCCGTGTTCAGTCCAGAATGAAGGACTTTGAGGAATATAATCCCGACGAATTTGATAAGCTTGGCGAGGCTGTATTGGAGACGATCGGCAACTATCTTGTTTTTTCAGTTTCTCCGGATAATGATAAGGTTCTGGATATTGCCAAAGGAATTATAGAGTAAGTCTGAAAATTGTGTGACAGGTTATAAAAAATTACAAAAAACTATTTACAAATTGGGTATAATAGTGTAAAATAAATAAAGATCGTATGCAGATTTTTCGGAAAGGATGTTGTCTTTATGGCTGATCAGGTAAAGTATAAGCGTGTCCTTCTTAAGCTTAGTGGTGAGGCTCTTGCCGGTGATAAGAAAACAGGGCTTGACTATTCTATAATAACACCAATTTGCGAAAGCATCAAAAAGTGTGTTGATGCCGGAGTTCAGATGGGTATTGTTGTAGGCGGAGGAAACTTCTGGAGAGGAAGATCAAGCGGAACAATGGACAGAACAAGGGCTGACCATATCGGTATGCTGGCTACTACCATGAATGCTCTTGCTGTAGCTGATTCACTGGAATCACTGGGTCTTGATGTTCGTGTTCAGACTGCGATCTCTATGCCTCAGGTTGCTGAGCCTTACATAAGAAACAAGGCTGTCCGTCATTTTGAAAAGGGCAGGGTAGTTGTATTCGGATGCGGAACAGGCAATCCGTTCTTCTCTACTGATACCGCTTCAACTCTCCGTGCAGTTGAGATAGACGCTGATATCGTGCTCAAGGCTACAATGGTTGACGGCGTATATGATAAGGACCCCAATAAGTATGATGATGCTGTAAAGTTTGATACCCTTACATTCAATGATATCCTTGTCAAGAATCTTGCTGTTATGGACAGCACCGCTGCATCTATGAGTAAGGACAATAATCTTCCTATACTCGTTTTTGATCTCAGCAGACCCGATAATATTTATGACGCATGCATGGGTAAGAACGTAGGTACACTGGTCGTATCAGACTGACATTAATATATAAGCGAAAGGAATTTTTATTATGAACGAAAACATCAAAGCAGCTCAGGAAAAAATGAATAAGTGCATCGCAGCTCTGGAGAGAGAATTCTCTACTATCCGTGCAGGCAGAGCTAATCCCGCTATACTTGATAAGGTAATGGTAGACTACTACGGAACACCTACAGCTATCAATGCTATGGCTGCTATATCTGTTTCTGAGGCAAGAGTTCTTGTGATTCAGCCCTGGGATATGTCTTCACTTAAGAGCATCGAAAAGGCTATCCTTACTTCTGATATCGGTATCACTCCCACTAACGACGGTAAGGTGCTCAGGCTTTCATTCCCTCAGCCTACAGAGGAGCGTCGTAAGGAGCTTGTTAAGACAGTTAAGGCAGATGGAGAAGAAGCTAAGGTTACTGTAAGAAATGCACGCCGCGATGCTCTTGATAAGCTCAAGGCTCTTAAGAAGAATA
This sequence comes from Huintestinicola sp., assembly GCA_051882495.1. Lineage (GTDB taxonomy): Bacteria > Bacillota > Clostridia > Oscillospirales > Ruminococcaceae > Huintestinicola. The sequence goes on from JBJERX010000015.1 coordinate 45,664, forward strand.
GTGAGATCACAGAGGATGATCTGAAGAGTCTTGAAAAGGAGCTTCAGAAGGTTACAGATAAGGCTGTTGAGGCAATAGATGCAGCTGTAGCTAACAAAGAAAAAGAGATCATGACTGTTTGATTATAATCTCCGGGATTTGTTAATACTATTCGAGAGGCTGTGACGATTTTGGGCGATGTAAAAATACCCTTGCACGTCGGATTTATTATGGACGGCAACGGAAGATGGGCTGTAAAGAGGGGACTGCCCCGGACCTATGGCCATCATCAAGGTGCAAAGGTATTCAAGGAAACCGTTGAGTCCTGTCGTCAATTGGGAATTAAATACGCAACTTTTTATGCTTTTTCCACTGAGAATTGGTCAAGACCACAGGAAGAGGTCAAAGAGCTTATGAAGCTCTTTGATGAGTATCTAAAGGATGCTTTTCAGTTCAGCGGTAAAAAAATTAGGATCAAATTCCTCGGGGATAAATCTCCATTCCCCGATTCCCTCAGAGAGAAAATGATAAGGCTTGAAAGGGAATCAGCAGAGTACGATGAAATGACTGTGCTGCTTGCTATGAATTATGGCGGACGTGATGACATCACACATGCTGCAAGAAAAATAGCGGAGCTTGCTGCAAATGGTGATATTAAGCCATCAGATGTAGATGAATCCCTTGTTTCCGGACTGCTTTACACAGGCGGCATTCCTGATGCAGATCTTATTATCAGACCCAGCGGTGAGCTAAGATTGTCCAATTTCCTGCTTTGGCAGGCTGCATATGCAGAGCTTTATTTCGCTGATGTGCTGTGGCCCGATTTCAACAGGAAAGAGCTTGATAAGGCTATCGAAGCATACTCCCATCGCAGCAGACGTTTCGGAGGTGTATAACAGTGAAACAGAGACTGATTACTGCGGGAATCGGTATAGCCATAGGCATTTCAATATTGTTCCTTGCAAATACCATAGTTTACCCAATTGCGGTTGCTGCGATTTCGTGTATTGCTGTTTTTGAGCTCCTCAGCGTATGCGGATGCAGAAGGTTTAAGCGTCATTTCTGGGGCTGCATTGTTTATGCAGCTGTACTTCCTATTCTGTCATATTATAATGTTGAATATATATGGAGATATGCACTTAGCATATTGGCTGTTTTTGCTATGTTTGCAGGTTATATCGCCGACCACAAGAAGCTGCCTTTTGAAAAGCTGTGTGCTATGATGACCGGAACACTGCTGATATCACTTTCCAGCACGTGTCTGGTTGCTATAAAGAATATTAGTGCAGTACATGGCATATGTTATGTTGTAATGGCTCTTATGGCGGCTTGGGTTCCTGATGGCGGAGCATATTTCGTAGGTACTTCCTTAGGAAAGACAAAGCTTTGTCCCGAGATATCACCCAAGAAAACATGGGAAGGTGCAATTGGCGGAGTCGCTGTTACAGCTATCGTTTTTGCAGTATATGGATTCTGTTATCAGCAGTTTATGTCAGCTGTAAAGGGTGTTGATTTTGAAGTCAACTATCTGCTTCTTATCGCTGTATCGATTATATGTGCTCCTGTCAGCATGATCGGTGATCTTTCGGCTTCACTTATCAAGCGTGAAAATGATGTTAAGGATTTCGGAAATCTTATGCCCGGTCACGGCGGAATGATGGATAGATTTGACAGCGTATTTTTTGTTCTTCCGTTCTTGCTTCTTGTTTACAGCAATTTCAATATTTTTGTATAATAAATATACGGGTGCTGTTTGAACGATCCGACTAATCGGAGGAAACAGCACCTTTTTTACAGAAAAATCAGAGGTGTCACTGATGAAGAAGATCAATCTTCTTGGATCTACAGGTTCCATAGGTGAGCAGACAATAGCTGTCTGCCGTAAGAATAACATAGGTATTCACTCAGCAGCGGTTCTTAAGAATTATAAACGTCTTGCTGAGCAGGCAAGGGAGTTTTCTATCAAGAGGGTCTGCGTTTTTGATGAAAAGTATTATCAGGCACTAAAACTTGAGCTTGCCGATACCGACACGGAGATCCTTTGCGGGAATGAGGGTTTGTGCGAGCTTGCAGGAGATACAGATTCTGATCTTACAGTTAATTCTGTTGTAGGTATGGTTGGCTTGATGCCAACTCTGACTGCTGTCAGCAGCGGGCTTGATGTCGCTCTTGCCAACAAGGAGACTCTCGTTGCGGGAGGAGAACTTGTTATGTCTGCTGCAGCGGAAAAGGGTGTTAAGATTCTTCCTGTAGACAGTGAACACAGTGCTATTTTTCAATGCCTAATGAGTCTCAGAGAGGGATGCGATAACAGGCAGCTTTCTTCGGTGATACTTACTGCCTCCGGGGGCCCCTTTTTTGGAAAGAAACGCAGCGAGCTTGAAAATGTCACTATTGAACAGGCACTGAATCATCCTAACTGGAGCATGGGCCGCAAGATCACTATTGACAGTGCGACACTTATGAATAAAGGTCTTGAATTTATCGAGGCAAAGTGGCTGTTTGATCTTACTCCCGATATGATAGAGATCGTTGTTCATAGACAGAGTGTTGTTCATTCTGCGGTTGTTTTTTCTGATAATGCAGTTATCGCACAGATGGGTGTCCCTGATATGGCGGTGCCTATTCAGTTTGCACTTACATATCCTTACAGAACAGAGGGATTATCCGGGAAGCTTTCTTTGACGGATTATGGCACACTTACCTTTGAGAAGCCCGATATGGAAACATTCCAATGTCTTTCCGCTGCTGTCAGAGCCTGCGGTATGGGCGGTAATGCCTGCTGTACTGTAAACGGTGCAAATGAACAGGCAGTAGCTTTGTTCCTGGAGGGTAAAATACCATTTCTAAAAATAGGTGAGCTGGTCTCGGGAGCTCTCGAAAATACGGCAGTTGTTCCTATAAAAACATATGATGATGTTATCAGGTGTGATGCTCAGGCAAGAGAATATGTTTTGTCCATGGTCTGATTTCGGAGGTTTGAATGAATACATTTCTGTCAATTTTGTGTGCAATATTGATTTTTGGTATTATAGTAATTGTGCATGAATTCGGACATTATATAGTTGCAGTAAAAAGCGGGATAGAGGTATGTGAATTCGCTATCGGAATGGGTCCCGCGATTTTCAAGAAACAGGGGAAGCATACGCTATTTACAGTAAGACTACTGCCCCTGGGCGGATTCTGTCAGATGGGTGAAGATGAAGAGGCAGTTGATGAAAACAGCTTTCGAAGCAAGCCTGTTTCACGCAGGATCGCTGTTATTGCGGCAGGTGCTGTTATGAATCTGATTTTAGGATTCATACTCGGATTTGTATATCTGATCGCTGCGGGAAAGGTCACTACTTCGGTTGTGGCGGAGATCACCCCGGACACTGAATTTTCACGATGCGGCATACAGCTGGGTGACCGGATAATCAAGGTCAACGGAAGCACGGTTTTTACAGCCGGAGATATTGTTTATCAGCTTCGCAATGATGAGGATGGTATTCTTGATTTCACAGTAAAAAGAGATGGCGAGATCATGGATTTTGATGATGTTGTATTCACTGTTACTGTTAATCCCGAGACCGGTAACAGAACTCTTAAGTATGATTTTAAGGTTCTTTCCGAGAAAACAAGCATCAAAAACATTTTTTCGGGAGCATGCCGAAAGTTTGCCTACGATGCAAGACTTATTGTTATGTCATTAGCTGATCTTGTCCGAGGTAAATACGGTCTTAATGACCTGCAGGGTCCTGTTGGCATCGTTTCTGCGATCTCGGGTAATGCACAGCAGTATGGTTTTGATATAGCATATCTGCTGGAGCTTGCAATGCTTATCAGTGTAAATGTGGGTATTTTCAATCTGCTGCCCCTTCCTGCTCTTGACGGAGGCAGACTTGTATTTTTAATAATTGAAGCTATAAGACGCAAGGCTATAAAATCGGAAACTGAGGGTATAGTTCATTTTGTTGGATTTGCTTTGTTAATGTTTCTCATGGCAGCAGTTACATTTAATGATGTAAAAAATCTGTTCTGAAAGGTCTGATATATTTGCGTGATATCCATTCTGTTAATGTCGGCGGATGTGTTCTTGACGGCAAAAAGATATATATTCAATCCATGCTGAATGTCCCGTCAGATGATATTGATGGTAATGTCCGTCAGGCTGCGGAGCTTGAAAAAGCCGGATGCGAGATAGTTCGTGTTTCTGTCCCGAATGAGGCGGCTGTTGCTCTTATTCCTGCTATCAAAAATAGAATAAGCATTCCTCTTGTTGCGGATATTCATTTTGATTACAGGCTTGCTTTGAAAAGTGCCGAGGCAGGTGTAGACAAGATACGCATTAATCCTGGCAACATTGGCGGAATGGATAAGGTCAAAGCGGTGGCAGATTGCTGTAAAAGCAGAAATATCCCTATCAGGATAGGTGTGAATTCAGGTTCGGTTGAAAAAGAACTGCTTAATAAATATGGTTCGCCTACAGCTGAAGCTCTTGTTGAAAGTGCTCTCGGTCATGCAGCATTATTGGAGCAGTGTGATTTTTATGATACGGTCATTTCAATCAAGTCATCGGATGTTCCTACAATGATATCCGCATATAGACTTGCGGCTCAGCGTTGTAATTATCCGCTGCATCTGGGTGTTACAGAGGCAGGAACGGAGCGAATGGGACTTATTAAATCAGCTGTGGGAATCGGTTCACTGCTTTGTGACGGAATTGGCGAAACTATACGTGTTTCACTGACAGATGACCCGGTTAAAGAAATAGCTGCTGCAAAGGATATCTTGAAGTCGATCGGAAAGGGATGCGGTGTACGTCTGGTATCTTGTCCGACCTGCGGACGTACAAAAATAGACCTTGTGGGTCTTGCAAAAAAGGTCGAAGAAGCAGTAAGCGGCATTGAGGATGATATTACAGTTGCTGTGATGGGATGCGTTGTGAACGGTCCCGGAGAAGCACGTGAAGCTGATATCGGTATCGCAGGAGGAGATGGCTGTGCTGTTCTTTTCAAGCATGGTGAATTGCTGAGGAAAATTCCCGAGAGTGATATTTTGGATGAGCTTATGAAGGAAGTCAGGATTATACTGGAGGAAAGAAAGTGCTGATAAAAGAGCTTTTTTCGGAATATGCAGATAGTATTCCTAACCCTGTCGGACGAGGAGAGCTGCTGAAAATATGCAGCTCTCAGGACGGCAGGACTATGCTTTTATATACAAAATTCACGGCATTGCAGAAATATGAGAATCTGGATGATTTTGAGCGTTCATGTGCCAATGCTGTCGGACTGGACAAGCTTCGTGTATGCTGCAGGTATGCTCCGAATTTGTTTGACCCTAAATATGCTTATGAAGGTGCAATGCGGTTAAAGCAGGATATGGCTGTAATTAACGGACATTTAGGCGGTGCTTTTTATTGGCTTGAGGATAAAACTGTACATATCGAGCTTAAGCGTGGAGGTGCAGAGCTGCTTGTCCGAGCTGGCTTTGAAAATGCATTGGGAAAACTTCTTTCTGCCGAATTCTCAACTCCTTACACAGTTATGCTCCATGAAAAAGCATCTGCTGAGGACAGTGATGACGCATATAAGCAGGCAATGGAAAAGGCATACAGCGACAGCTTGCCTGTGCCTGATACCGATGCACCTAAGAAGCCTGCCGTGCCTGTAAATGACGGCCCTGTAGTTTCGGTTGATTTTAAAGCTCTGCCTGTCATCAGTGAAGGAGCTGAGCTTGTCAAGGGCAAGAAAATATATGCAGACAGCGTCATTAAGCTGGGCGACATTCATGAATCCATGAACAATGTAGTTGTATGGGGTGATGTTTTCGAGTACAACGAAAAGGAGATTCGCAATAAAAAAGGCGAGGAAAAGCGTATTACCACCATCAGCATAACTGACTACACAAGCTCCATTTCTATCAAGGATTTTGCTGATAAGGACAGCGAAAATGTCCTTTCTAAGCTTAAGATAGGTACAACTGCAGTTATCCGAGGAAAGATCGATTTCGATTCATTTGATAACGAATTTGTTCTTCGGGCAAATGATATCATGCTTGTGAAGAAAAATGACCGCACCGATACCTGCGAGGAAAAGCGTGTGGAGCTTCATCTCCATACAAATATGTCTCAGATGGATGCTATAACTCCTGCCGAAAAGCTTATCAAGAGAGCCTTCAAGTGGGGGCATAAGGCTATTGCCATTACCGATCACGGCGGCGTTCAGGCTTTTCCCGAAGCTATAGCAGCGTGTGATGATATCCGCAAGGGCGGGGGAGATTTCAAGATAATTTTCGGATGCGAGGCTTATTCAGTAAATGACCTTACCGATGCAGTCCGTGTGTATAAAGATACTCCTATTACCGGTAAGCTTATTGTGTTTGACCTTGAAACAACCGGGTTTTCCGCTTCCGGTGATGCGATCATCGAATACGGTGCGGTAAAGCTTGATTCCTTGGAGCTTGGAGAGACATTTTCTTCCTTTGCAAATCCGGAAAAGCCTATCCCCGAAAGAATTGTCAAGCTAACGGGTATTACAGATGATATGGTAAAGGATGCTCCGTCTCAGAAGGAGGCTTTGGAAAGGTTCATTGAATTCTGCGGTGAAAACCCGGTTCTTATCGCTCATAATGCCGGTTTTGATACTTCATTTATCCGTGCTGCATGCAAAAAATTCGGAATTAAATTCAATTTCTCAGTTATTGATACGGTGGTAATGGCACGCAGCATGCTCCCCGAACTGAAAAAACATAAGCTTGATGTTGTTGCAAAGCATCTCGGCCTTGGTGAATTCGATCATCATCGTGCCTTTGAGGATGCCAAAATGCTGGGAAGAATTTTTATCAAGCTTGCCCAGAGGCTTATTGACAACAACGGCATCAAAAACATAAGCGAGATAAATACCTGTGTAAAAAATGTTGATCCCAAATTGCTTAAGCCATATCATCAGATAATTATTGCAAAAAATAATGCAGGTCTGAAGAATCTTTACAAGCTTGTTTCCTGCGGTCATATCAAGTATTACAATCGTCGTCCCAGGATACCCATGTCAGAGCTTCGTGATCATCGTGAGGGGCTTATTGTGGGAAGTGCCTGTGAATCGGGCGAGCTTTTCACCGCTGTGCGTGACGGCAGACCATGGGATGTTCTTTGTGAAATAGCGTCGTTCTATGATTATCTTGAGATCCAGCCATGCATGAATAATGCATTTCTTATGCGTGACCCGGAGTATGATAACATCAATACTGTTGAGGATCTGCAGGAGCTGAATAAAACAATAGTAAAGCTTGGCGATGAGTTGGGTATCCCCGTTGTTGCGACCTGCGATGTTCATTTTATGGACCCGGGAGATTCGGTGTTCCGTAAAATACTTATGTACGGAAAATTTCCAGATGCTGAGCATCAGCCTCCTCTTTATCTCAGAACAACGGATGAGATGCTTGAGGAATTTGCTTATCTTGGCAGGGAAAAGGCTTACGAGGTGGTAGTTACAAATACTAACAGGATCGCAGATATGTGTGATCCCGATATTCGTCCGATACCGCCGGGAACATTCACTCCCAGCATGGATAATGCCGAGGAGGAGCTGCCCCGCATCACATGGGAAAGGGCTAAGCAGACCTATGGCGATCCTCTTCCCGAAATAGTGGAAAAGCGTCTTGATAAGGAGCTTACTTCGATTATCAAGAACGGATTCGCTGTGCTGTATATGATCGCTCAGAAGCTGGTTGCCAACTCCAACGAGCATGGCTATCAGGTCGGTTCACGAGGTTCGGTAGGTTCTTCGTTTGTAGCAAATATGTCGGGTATTTCGGAGGTGAATTCGCTTCCGCCTCACTATTTGTGTCCCAACTGCAAGCGTTCCGAATTCATTACGGATGGTTCGGTAGGCTCAGGATATGACCTTCCGCCGAAAAAATGTCCCGACTGCGGAACGGATTATATTCGTGAGGGACATGATATCCCATTTGAAACATTTCTTGGATTCAATGGAGACAAGGCTCCGGATATTGATCTTAACTTTTCAGGCGAATATCAGACCTCTGCTCATAAATACACAGAAACACTATTCGGCAGTGAGAATGTGTTCAAGGCAGGAACAACAGGTTCAGTTGCTGAAAAGACTGCTTACGGTTACGTAACTCATTATCTTGAAGAGACGGGACAAGCTGTGTCCAAGGCGGAGATCAACCGTCTTACCATCGGATGCACGGGAGTAAAACGTACAACAGGTCAGCACCCGGGAGGAATGGTCGTTGTTCCCAGCGACTATGAGGTTTACGATTTTACTGCAATACAGCATCCTGCAGAGGACCCGAAATCCGATGTCGTTACTACCCATTTCGATTTCCATTCACTCCATGATACTATCCTTAAGCTTGATGAGCTTGGACACGATGTGCCTACTCTGTATAAGCATCTTGAGGATATGACAGGGGTTATGACCAAAGATATTTTCCCCGCCGATGAAAAGGTAATGAGTCTATATTTGTCTCCCGAAGCTCTGGGAGTTACCGCAGAGGATATCGGATGGCAGACCGGTACACTGGCTATTCCGGAGATGGGTACGGGCTTTGCAATGCAGATGCTGCTGGATGCAAAACCCACAAAGTTCTCCGACCTGCTGCAGATATCGGGTCTGTCTCACGGTACGGATGTATGGCTGGGTAACGCACAGGACCTTATCAAAAATGGTGTCTGCACCATTTCCGAGGTTATCGGATGCCGTGATGGTATTATGACATATCTTATTTACCACGGAGTTGACCCTAACCTCAGCTTCAAGATAATGGAGATCACCAGAAAGGGTAAGGCTCCCAAGCTTCTTACGGAGGAAATGAAGCAGACCATGCGTGACCACGATGTTCCTGAATGGTACATAGAGAGCTGCCTTAAGATCAAGTACATGTTCCCTAAGGCTCATGCTGCAGCTTACGTTATTGCAGCAAACAAGCTTGCGTGGTACAAGGTCTATTACCCCCTTCAGTTTTATGCAACTATCTTCACTGTACGAGGAGAGGATTTCGACGCAGAAACTGCAATGCTGGGACGTGAGGCTGTCAAGCACAAGATGGAAGAAATAAGGAACAAGGGCAATGACAAGACTGCAAAAGATGCAGGATGCTATGATATGCTGCTGCTGACAAATGAAATGATGGCACGGGGCTATGAGTTTCTGCCTATAAATATTTATAAGTCTCACGGTACCAAATACACTGTTGAAGATGGCAAGATCAGACTTCCGTTTTCCTCGGCAAAGGGTGTTGGTGATAATGCGGGCATGGCTATTTATGAAGCGGCTCGTGAGGGAGATTTCCTCTCCATAGACGAGGTCCAGAGCAGAAGCGGTGTTTCCAAAACCGTTATTGAAACTCTTGAAAGCATCGGTGCAATGGGTGATCTTCCGAAATCAGATCAGATATCCTTGTTCTGATGGTTATCCGGCATATATTTTTTATTGGGTGTTGGAAAAGATTTGTTTATACTGACGTTATTTCCTGTAATGTTCGGAATTGCTTGACAGTCTTATAAAATTGTGTTATTATTATGATACTATATTACTATAATATCACACTACCACTTTACCTAATTAAAAAGTTAGACAATATATTCAGTGTTTCCGTTATACCAGGAAACCGAAAGGATGATAAAAAATGAAAAGCTTTGATCTTATTACTCCCGAGGGAACAAGAGATCTGCTCTTTGAGGATTGTGCAGCAGTCAGAGCAGTGGAGGATAAGCTCCAGGATATCTTTAAGTCCAAGGGTTATTCCGAGGTAATCACTCCCGGGTTGGAATTCTATGATGTATTCAATATGAAGTCAAGATATTTTCCCCAGGAAACAATGTACAAGCTTGTTGACGCAAAGGGAAGGCTCCTTGTAGTCCGTCCCGATTCAACAATGCCTATCGCAAGAATGACTGCTACTCGTCTACGAGACCAGAAGCTTCCCATCCGTCTTTGCTATAGTCAGAGCGTATTCCGCAATAAACCAAGCATGCGTGGCAGAAGTGATGAGATACGTCAGACAGGTATTGAGCTTATCGGTTCCTCCTCAAAGAGGGCTGAGCTTGAGATCCTTGCAAATGCTCTTGAGGTGCTGTCCTCACTCCATACGGACAGCTTCCGTCTTGAAATCGGTCATATAGGCTTTTTCAAGGCTCTTGTTAATAAGCTTGATGTAGATAATGACACTGTTGAGACTATCCGAGGACTTATCGAAGTGAAAAACTATCCTGCTCTTAACGATCTTCTTGAGAGCATAGGTGATAACGAGATAACCGGAGCACTCAGAAAGCTTCCTCGTCTTTTCGGCGGTGAAGAAGTATTTGAAGAGGCTGCTGCTCTCTATTCGGATGAATCACTTTCTGCTGTTCTCGCCGAGCTTAAAAATACATATGAAAATGTTTGTGCTCTTGGATTCAATGGCAAGATCACAATTGATCTTGGTCTTGTAAACAGAATGGATTACTATACAGGCACAGTTATCAAGGGCTATATTGAGGGATGCGGAGACGCTGTTCTTTCGGGCGGACGTTATGATAAGCTCATTTCTGAATTTGGCTACAATGTTCCTGCGGCAGGATTTGCTGTAAATGTAGATGCAATTGCAAAGGCTGAAAGGAAGCTTGCAGATTTCTCCGCAGTTCCATGTGATGTTATTGTATTCGGTACAGACGGACATATCATTGACTCTCTTGCTCATTGCAGAAAGCTCATTTCAGAAGGAATCACAGCTGAGAATGCTGTTTTTGATACAATAGAAGAAGTTCGCTCCTATGCAGCAGAAAAGGGTATAAAGAGAATTGACATCGTTTCGGACAGCATCACATCCGAGAGTGTCTGATAATCTGACTTGAAAGGAATATCACTATGATGGATACAAATACAAAGCGTCCCCTGAGAATTGCACTTACAAAAGGCAGACTGGAAAAGGATACAGTAGCTCTTCTTGAAAAGCTGGGATATGATTGTACCGCAGTTCATGAAAAGGGCAGAAAGCTTATTCTCCCTGTGGGTGATACTATTGAGGTAGTTCTTGCAAAGGCAGCCGATGTAATTACATATGTAGAAAACGGTGTATGCGACATGGGTGTTGTAGGCAAGGATACTATAATGGAAATGGGCGGCAAGTTCTTTGAGCTTTCCGACCTAAACTTCGGAAGATGCAAGTTTGCTCTTGCAGGAAAAAAGGGTGAGGATTTCTACGCAGGATATGATGTAAAAACAATTGCAACAAAATATCCTAATGTTGCACGTTCTTTCTTTGAGAAGAAGAATATGGACGTTGACATCGTTAAGATCGAGGGCAGTGTTGAGCTGGCTCCTCTCCTTGGACTTTCTCATGCTATCGTTGATATTGTTGAGACAGGTACAACTCTACGTGAGAACGGTCTTGAGGTATATGAGGATATCTGTCCTATTTCTGCAAGACTTATCGCTAACATGGTAAGCCTTAAAATGAGAAAAGAGGAGATAGAAAGGCTTATCTCCGCAATTGAAGCTAATTTATAATGAAAGGGTGCTGTAAATGATAAGAAAGATCGTTGCCGACGGCACTGCCGAGGCTCTCTTTTTAAAGGAAGTAGAAAAAAGAAACGGTGAAAAGGATAAGAAGATCGGTGAGATCGTAACTGAGATCATTGAGACCGTAAAGAATGGCGGAGATCAGGCTGTTAAGGATTATACAATAAAGTTTGACGGCAAACTCCCCGAATACTATGAAGTTCCTCTTGATGTAATACACGATGCTTTAGATCAGGCTGACGAGGATTTCGTAAATGCTCTTCTTAATGCAATGGAGAATATTACTGAGTTCCACACACGTCAGAAGGAGCAGAGCTTTATTGATGCAAAGGCTGACGGCTGCATTCTCGGTCAGCGTGTAAGAGGTCTTGACAGGGTAGGACTCTATGTTCCCGGAGGAACAGCTGCATATCCTTCAAGCGTGCTTATGAACGCAGTTCCTGCCAAGATAGCAGGGGTAAAGGAGATAATTATGGTTACTCCTCCAGGCAAGGATGGCAAGCCTAATATGAATATCCTTGCTGCAGCTGCTGTAGTTGGCGTTGACAGAGTATTCATGGCAGGAGGAGCACAGGCTATCGCTGCTCTTGCTTACGGTACAGAGCAGATTCCCAAGGTAGATAAGATCGTCGGACCGGGCAATATCTTTGTTGCAACTGCTAAGAAGCTTCTCTTTGGTCAGGTGGATATCGACATGGTTGCAGGTCCCAGCGAAATTCTTGTTGTAGCAGATGAAACTGCTAATCCCAAATATTGTGCAGCGGATCTTATGTCTCAGGCAGAACACGATAAGCTTGCTTCCGCTATTCTTATTACATCCAGCGAGAGGATCGCAGATGAATCAATATCTGAGCTTGAACGTCAGATGGCAGAGCTTGAAAGAAACGAGATAATTCGCAGCTCTATTGATAATTACGGTGCAGTTATCGTTACTAAGACAGTTGACGAGGCAGTTGAGCTTGCTAATTCACTTGCCCCCGAGCACCTTGAGCTTATGATCGCAGATCCCATGCAGTATCTGGGCAAGGTCAACAATGCAGGCTCAGTATTCATGGGTCAGTACAGCCCCGAGCCCCTCGGCGACTATTATGCAGGACCTAACCATGTTCTTCCCACAAGCGGTACAGCACGTTTCTTCTCACCGCTTTCCGTTAACAGCTTTGTAAAGAGATCACAGTTCATTTATTATACAGAGCAGGCTCTTCTTAATGCAAAGAATGATATCGTATGCATTGCAGACAAGGAAGGTCTTACTGCTCACGCTCATGCTGTAAAGGTACGTTTTGAATAATACTATTCTTCTTCTTCTTCGATCGTTCTATAGACAAAATCGACAGAAGAATCTGACTATAGGTTGATTGAAGATAATATCCACCGATACAGAAAGGGGCGTTAATATGCCTTACGAGCTTAATAAAAAACTCAGAAGTCTTGATGCTTATGACCCTATTGACGGAAAATACAAGATAAGACTTGATGCTAATGAATCATTTATCAATATCAATGATATAATGGGTGATGTTATTGGAAAAGCGGTTTCAGGAACCGTTCTTAACAGATATCCCGACCCGCTTGCCACCGATGTTTCCGATGCATTTGCCAAACTATACGGTATTATGCCTAACTATGTAACTGCTGGAAACGGTTCGGACGAGCTTATCAGCGTAATTACAGGCACATTTCTTGAAAAGGGTGATACCATCCTCACTCTTTCACCAGATTTTTCAATGTACGCATTTTACAGCAGCATGTACGAGCTTAAGATACGTACAATGCCCAAGGATGAGGATCTGCGGATCGATGTTCAGAAGGTCATTGACTGCTGCAATAATAATGATATCAAAGCTGTTATTTTCTCCAATCCCTGCAATCCGACTTCATTGGGACTGACCAGAGCAGATGTTATTCGTCTGGTCAAGAATGTTTTCTGCCTTGTGATCATTGACGAAGCATATATGGATTTCTGGGATGAAAGTGTAATTGATATTGTTGATGAATACGATAATCTTATTGTTCTTAAAACTTGTTCAAAGGCAATGGGTATGGCAGCACTTCGTCTGGGATTTGCTGTTGCAGGGGAGACTATTACTAAGGCTCTCAGAATTGTTAAATCTCCATACAATGTAAATGCAGTCACTCAGGCTGCTGCAATAGCCGTTCTGAATAACAAGCCTCTTATTGATGAATGTACAGCTGAGATCATAAACAGCAGGAAGTCCCTTCAGGCGGGTATCTCGGCGATTGCGAAAAAGTACACAGCTATTACTAAGGTGTATGATTCCGTTACAAACTTTGTTACGGTAAAATCTCCTGATGCTCAGCTTATCGGAAGTGAGCTGTTGGAACGCTCAATTGCTGTTCGTGCCATGGGTAATTATCTTCGTATTACAGCAGGAACAGAAGAAGAAAACAGGATATTCCTTCAGGAATTTGAGGACATTGTCAAGCGAGTTTCACAAGCTTAATATATAGGAAAGCAGGTCATTATAATGGAAAAAAGACAGGCACAGATTTCCCGGAAAACTAAAGAAACTGAAATTGATATCAGCATTTGTCTTGACGGAAGCGGAGTTCATAATATCAGTACAGGAATAGGATTTTTCGACCATATGCTTACTGCTCTTTGTGTTCATGGCGGCTTTGATCTTGATGTCAGTGTAAAGGGCGATCTTTACGTTGATGGTCATCATTCTGTTGAGGACACAGGTATTGTGCTGGGGCAGGCATTCAAGAGTGCACTTGGTGATATGTCGGGAATAAATCGTTATGGAACGTCATTTATTCCTATGGATGAAAGCCTTGGCTTCTGTTGTCTCGATATCAGTAACAGGCCATTTCTTGTGTTTGAATCAGATTTTTCCGACCCCAGAACAGGGGAGTATGACAACTGTCTTACTGAGGAGTTTTTCAGAGCATTTGCTTTCAACGCAGGTATCACACTTCATGTGAAGTGCCCCTATGGTTCAAACGATCATCACAAGATCGAAGCAATGTTCAAAGCATGTGCTCATGCACTCAGAACTGCTGTTGCCCGTAATGACAGCGGGGCAGTTCTTTCCACGAAAGGGGTTTTATAATGATCGCTATTATTGATTATGGTGCGGGTAACATTTTTTCCGTAAAGAATGCACTGGATTTTCTCGGACTTCCTGCAGAGCTGACATGTGACAAAAAGGCCGTTGAGAATGCAGATGCAATAATCCTCCCGGGAGTAGGTGCATTTCCATGGGCTATGAAAATGCTCAATGAATCAGGCCTTGTTGATACTATCCGTGAGCAGGCTGTTCAGAAGCCATTTCTCGGCATATGCCTTGGTATGCAGCTTATTTTCTCAAAGGGATATGAGTTTGAGGAAACTGACGGACTTGGACTGATTGAGGGCACAGTTGAGCTTATGAAGCCGGAAAACAATCTCTCTATTCCTCACATCGGCTGGAATAAGCTGGAGATCAACCACGATTGCCCGCTCCTTCACGGTTTGTCCGATGATGAATACGTTTATTTTGTTCATTCCTATGCTGCAAAATGTGAGGATAAATACCTTTCTGCTTACTGCGATTACGGGGGAAAAGTTACTGCCCTTGTAAACAGCGGAACAGTTTACGGAGCACAGTTTCATCCCGAAAAGAGCGGAAAAACAGGTCTGCAGATCCTCAGAAATTTTGCAGGACTTATCAAGTAATATATGGTATTCACATCATTTTGATGATATAGAAAGGTATGAGAATATGCTTGCAAAAAGAATAATTCCATGTCTCGATGTACGTGAGGGCAAGGTAGTTAAGGGCATTAATTTTGTTGGTATCAAGGAAGTGGGAGACCCAGTAGAATGTGCTGCTGAGTATGACGCTCAGGGTGCGGATGAAATTGTTTTTCTTGATATAACTGCTTCCCATGAGGGCAGAGGAACAATGCTTGATGTTGTAAGAAACACTGCAAAGAAGGTTTTTGTTCCTCTGACAGTCGGAGGCGGCATTCGTACAATAGACGATTTTCGTGATACGCTTCGTGCAGGTGCGGACAAGGTTTCTGTCAACTCTGCTGCTGTAAAGAATCCCGACCTTATCAGAGAAGCCGCTGATATTTTCGGATGTCAGTGTGTAGTAGTTGCAATAGATGCAAAGAAATGCGAGGACGGACATTACACCGTTGTAATTAACGGCGGACGCATCGACATGGGTATAGATGCAGTTGAATGGGCTAAGAAGGCTGAGTCCCTCGGTGCAGGTGAGATACTGCTTACATCCATGGATACTGACGGCGTAAAGAACGGGTTTGATATAGACATGCTCAATGCTGTGTGTGATGCGGTAAACATTCCCGTAATTGCCAGCGGGGGAGCAGGTGCTCTTGAACATTTTACAGATGTTTTTGAGAAAACAGGAGCTTCCGCAGGCCTTGCAGCTTCACTTTTCCACTATAAGGAGCTTACTGTTAAGCAGGTCAAGGATGAAATGAAGAAGCATAACATCCCTGTAAGAATGATATGATAATAAAAATACGCAGAGCATCCTCGGAGGATGCCACGGCAATTTCGGAAATCAGCAGCAAGGAGCTGGGATATGACTGCACTGCCCGGCTTGTAAAGACAAAGCTTGAGGGACTTGACCTGAAGCGTGAAGCGGTATTTGCAGCGGAATCGGATAAAGGCGTTATTGGGTATATCCATATTGAAAAGTATGATACTCTGTTCAGTGAAACCCATGCAAATGTTTTAGGGTTGGCGGTAAGAGAAGACAGCCAACGGAACGGTGCAGGAAAACTGCTTATTGAAGCTGCCGAAAGCTGGGCACGTGAAATTGGTGCGATGGGAGTCAGACTTAACTCGGGAGGCTCAAGAACAGGTGCACACAGTTTTTATCGTTCTGTGGGATATGATATTGAAAAGCAGCAAATACGTTTTCAAAAAGTATTTAAATAAATGGAGAAAAAAATGGGTTTTATAGAAGAAACAAATGAACTTATGCTTGACTGGGATAAGCTCAGCGGCATGAACAAGGATAATCATGTTATTCCTGTTGCAGTGCAGAATATTGAGACTAAGGAAGTTATTCTTATAGCGTACATCAATAATCAGGCACTTGAAGAATCCATAAGGCTAAGAAAGGTAGTATTATGGAGCACCTCACGCAACAAGCTGTGGTTCAAGGGACAGGAATCGGGAAACACCTTTACCCTTCACAGAATACTTGTAAACTGTGAGCAGAATTCCCTTGTTTTCATGGCATCGCCCGATAAGGGAAATATCTGCCACACAAGCTATAAAGGTGTTGCTAATAACTGTTATTACCGTGAGCTTGATATGGACAGCATGAAGCTGATAAACCTTAATGAAAAATAATATACTCCGACCATAGATGAAACAATGTTTATCTGTTCATCTATGGTCGGAGTATTTTTTACTTATAGTAGGAAAACAGCTGACATTTTATCATGCCGTTATAAAGCTTTCTGCGTTTGCTTGCGTTCTTTCCAAAGAATTTCTCAAAATCCTCATGTGGAGAAATAATGCTGCAGGGATGCTCTGCGTCAGCAAGAAGCACATTACCCATTGCTGTGTAAAGCTCCTCAGCTTCCTTGATCTCCAGCAGACGTTCACCGTATGGAGGGTTGGTTGCAATAACCATGTCGGATTCATTTACAAAATCACGTATATCTGCCTGTTCAATGCGAACACGCTTTTTGACGCCTGCCTTGGTACAGTTCTCTATTGAAAGACGTACACATTCATCGTCGATATCATAGCCGTATGCGTAGAAATCACTGTCACGGATAATATTATCCATAGCACGTGTGCGTTCCTCAGACCATGTCTTCTGAGGAATACAATCCCATTTTTCAGAGGAGAATGTACGCTTAAGTCCCGGAGCAATATTCAGAGCCTTGTAG
>JBJERX010000016.1:0-4927 GCA_051882495.1 Huintestinicola sp.
TGGAACAGGAGGGCTGACAATGCCCAACCATGAGAATATTACACCACCCTTTTACTCAAACTGCTTGATTGAATGTATCAAGGCAAAAATCAAAAATCCCAAAATCAAAATTACATATTTACCACCGCATTTAAACGAAATATTCTGTCCGCATTTTATGTGGAGCGATGGGGAATATGATTATGATTTTGGTGAAAATGGGCACATTCCTTTGTGTCGGGTATTCTGGTTTAAAGGCTGCATCAGGCGTAGAAAGCTCGGCTTCAACCGAAAATGGAAACGTGCCGCTATAAGAGCGTATTATAAGCGAAAGCTACAAAAAAAGTTAAAGGAGGTCTGACAATGCAGAACAAAGTAAAACTTGAAGACTGCCCTATAGGCTTTTTCAAAAGCGAAGCGGGAGAGCTGTGTTTCAAGAATGAGTATGGTGATAGCTATCTCGTACCCAACGGCGTACACTTTTGGGGTGGTGCAAAAACCTACGGAGAGGTTAAAAAGCTCCTTGTCACACCTGTAGGCTTAATCGAGGCTGCAGAGTGCTTAATGGAAGGAGCCAACAATGAACCCTAAAAAAGCAACAATCAAACACTCCTGCGAAAAAGAGAAGGCTGAATTCGAAGAAGCTTTCAGAAGGTTTCTGACTTTATGTGCTTCAAAGAATCGTAAGAAAAATCTTGCTGCAGGAATGATAGCAAGGGATATAAGCCGTGTTTCTCAAGCTCAAAGAAAGGAAGATACAATTGCGCAAGCGAAGCTCCGAGCCACTCTGCATAAATAAAGTGCTATGCTATACGGCTACAAAGAAAATGTTAAAATGCAGCCTCTGCCCTATTCGGGCGGATTGCAGATTAAAAACTGAAAGGAATGAAAATAATGAACGAAAGAGAAAAGCTGATTGAACTTTTAAAAAAAGCCCCTTATGGTGCAAACGCAATCACTTTATCAGATAAGCATAAGGACAGCATACTTGGCGAAATAGCCGACTATTTGCTTGAAAATGGCGTGGTAGTGCTTCCTTGCAGGAAAGGCTATCAATGCACAATACGCAAAATCACTTTCGATATGAACGGCAACAGCGAAGCCGAACTTGAAAGTGCCACTTTTGAAGGTATTGCGTGCATTACATCGAGTGCAAGCGGTCGTCAAATAATGGATATGGAAAATGTTTTTTCTTCATACGAAGAAGCTAAGCAAAAGCCCATTCCTAAGGAGCTCTATAATGCCTATGTTAATGTTCCCGATATCCTTACCGAGAAAACAATAATCAACGAATACGGCATAGACGCATTCAGGTATTATAATCAAAGGCTTCAAGAGAGAAGACGCCAGGGCAGAATGTATAACAATTCTCTCAAGACAATATACATATGGGCAGCGCAGGACAGAAAAACGCATCAGGGCTTCTATTCAACCTATCGTGGAGCAAATCGCTCAAAGCACAAAAATCACGGTGGATCATAACAATACAAGGAGCGTGAGGATAGATGAATAGAAAATGGCTGATAGATATTCTTGACTGCTTATGTGTGAAAATTGACTGTAATAAGGCACTATATTTCACATACGAAGAAAGTGAGAAACTTGCCGATTATCTTATTGAAAATGGTGTTTTTGTGTCACCTGTCAGCTTGGGGGACAAGATATACGAAATAATATCTCCAAAGGACAGAGAGCCGTATTTTATTACTGCTACTGTCTGCGCCGTACATATCGCAGACGGCAGCAGGAACAGCTGTCAGCGCAAAAGGGAAAGCTATATTGTTGCTGAATGCCCGGGAACAAAATATGTCCATAAGTATCCAATCAGTAAATTTGGAAAAACAGTATTTACAACAATTCAGGAAGCAGAAATGGCATTAAAGATAAAGATGAAGGAGCGTGAAGAACAATGCAATGCCCCAACTGCAAATGCGAGTTCACTCCTTTAGCTGTAAATCAGCTGTACTGCTCCGCAAAGTGCGGAGAGGCTTACCGCAAGAAGCACCCCGCCGTTACACGATTTCCGCCTATATCCTTCCACTGCTCATTTTGTGGCAAAGCTGTTGTTACAGACGGCAAAAAGGATAAGCGTACTCGGTTCTGTTCTGAAACGTGCGAAAAGAAGTATTGGCGGCACCCGCCCACCGGGCATAGTGCGATGAAAACTATGCCTGCTAAGCTCTGTGAATGGAATGATAAGAACACAGGAATATAGAAAGGAGTTGATTTTTTGAGTTACGGCTACTGCGAAAGCTGTCAGCAGAATATTGAAAGCCAAAACGGCGAATATGTATGCGCACTGACAGGCTGCACTACGGGTATAAACGGCAAGTGTAAAAAATATTTGCCCGATATGTCTAATTTTGAGTATATCAAGCATATGAACAAAGATGATATGGTGAGGTTTTTTATGCTGTCTCATCCGTGCGACACCTGCGGTGAACTTGTAGGAAAATACTGCAATTCAAATGATTGTGAGAACTGCATTAAAGAATGGCTTGATATGAAAGTATCCAAATATGATATGAACACAGAAAAATAGAAAGGTTGTGTAAAAATGGTTACTGGCAAAAAATTTGATGAAAGCTGTATGCTGAATATAAACGGTACAGTTGGCTATTTTCCCAAAGAATTCATCGAAGAAGCTGTAAGCAAGCGAATAAAGACGAAGCCTGTAAGAGATCACAAGCACATACACACTTACTATTATTGTCCAGATTGCAAGCACCATATCGGAGATGAACCTGAGGTAAATAATCCCTGTCTAAGACCTAATCATTGTCAGCATTGCGGACAGGCGTTCGATTGGGGTGATGATGAATGATCCGATACAGATTTAAAACTCACAGTGTTGATGATTATCGTCCTTTGATAGATATGGCACCTATCAAGATGCCTTGGTGGTGTACCGGCTTTGGCTGTGATGAAAGCTATGCAATTATAGTATGCTATCTGCCTGAATCCGAAGATCTGTACAAATATTGGGACGATGCATACGACATCGAAAGTAAGAGCGTTGATACAATTCAATACACCGACAGGTTTCCAAAGCCTAATTGGTGTGAATAACTTAAGGAGCTGAAGGAAATGCGTGAAATATTATTCAGAGGAAAAAATAATGACGGTGATTGGGTATATGGATACATAAACCAGCACCGAGGAGATTCTATACTTGACTGCAAGTGTGAACAGATAAACAGCGGCGATTATTACATATACGATTATTCCGCAAAAGTTGATACCGGAATTTATGGACTGCTTTATAAGATTGTCCCCGAGACACAAGGACAATTCACAGGTTTGACCGACAAAAACGGTGTAAAGGTTTTTGAGGGTGACATAATAAAAACGCATTATGCAAACACTCCAAATTCCGACTACATAGAAAAAGTTGCTTTTGATGCGGGGCGCTTCTGTTCTAATTATGATTCTGGATCCGTTATCTGGCATAGTGCTTTATATGACGGTGTGCCTCACCTGAAGCAAGACAAAACGGTCTATATGGATAGCCTTGAAGTTATAGGAAATATACACGATAACATCGAGCTTTTAAAAAGAAAGGAGGCATAAGCTGATGCGTGAGATATTGTTTCGTGGAAAAGCAAAGGCAATAGCGGGCAGTCCGTATAATAACGGCAAGACTGACGGGGAATGGGTATTCGGATATATTTTTCCTGACCTCGGAGCACTGAAAATACGTCAGTTTGAGCCTGACAAACCCGAATGTAATGATTATGAAATCGACCCCGAAACCATCGGGCAGTTCACAGGTTTGACCGATAAGAATGGTACAAAAATTTTCGAGGGAGACATTCTTACTATAGAAAACGAGGGCATATATGCGGCTATAAAGTACAATGAAAGCAACGCAGCTTTCTACGTTGAAGATGAAGACCACGAAGATTACCTTGGCGAAGCGTGGGAAACAGATGTTGTTATCATAGGCAACATTTTCGACAATCCCGAACTGATTAAGGAGGTAAAGAAAAATGACGGATAATGAAGTAATTACAGCATTGGAGGTATGTAGCAACCCTTGCTTATGTGACCCGAAATGCCAACTTTTAGAATGTGACGATTGTACTGCTATTCTTACCACATCAGCTTTAGCAATCATCAAAAGGCAGCAATCCGATATTTCCGAACTTAAATGGCTGCTGACGGAGTCAATGCAGGCTATGAACCGTATAGCAAATATTTATAGGTTGTCAACAGGCGGAGATGGTATTTGCGGACTCTGTGAATACGGTGACATACATATGAACGAGCCTGGGGTTTGGGGTAATAAGTGCCCAGGGGTTGATAGCAATAGATGCTTCCGCTGGAGAAATGCTATCAAAGCTGAAGAAGCGTTAAAGATGAAAGAAGATCTCCCGGATAGACAGATTATTGTCGGCGGCGAATATCAGCATTTCAAAGGTGGCAAAGCACACGTCTTAAGCCTTGCAAAGCATTCCGAAACAGGCGAAGACCTTGTTGTTTATGAATGCATAGGCGGTCAGAACACCAATCACAAAGACGGCATTTACGCAAGACCCGTTGAGATGTTCCTCTCGGAAGTCGACCACGAAAAGTATCCTGACGTTAAGCAGAAATACCGCTTCGAGTACATAAGGCCAGATACAGAGGGGTAACTGTTATGAAAGATAACATAGTCCTTATCATCTGTTGGATGCTCTTAGTATTTGAGCGTATCGTGATTGCTATCTGTATAACCTATGCGGCTGCACATTTTGACAATCCTAAGCTCTTATGGTGGTACATAATTCTTCTCTTTATGGGCGGCAAGATAAGCATTGGAGGAAGAAATGGAGGTAACGGCATTGAGGTATGAAATAATCAATCCCTCTGACAAGTGCTTTATTTCGGCCGAGGATGAACGTCTTGCCATAATAGCCTGCTTCATTTTAGGCAATGGTATGTATGGTCTGAGAAACGAAAAAGGCGA
>JBJERX010000017.1:0-4897 GCA_051882495.1 Huintestinicola sp.
GGGCGTATTATAGCCGCCGTATTTTATCCATAGGTTAAATGGTTATTAGTATAAGCCGGCTGACTTTTTGTGTGAAATTAAAGGATTGACTTATTTAATAAAATGTGGTAAAATACTAATAATGATTTTTTCTCCGGAAGGATGTATATAAAATGCAGTGTATTACTAAAAAGCTTACAGATATAGTTTCCGCCGCTTTCGGTGAATGCGGATATGATCCCGCATTGGGCAAGGTAACTCCCTCCGACCGTCTGGATCTTTGCCAGTTTCAGTGCAACGGTGCCTTTGCAGGTGCAAAGCTTTACAAGAAGCCGCCCTTTGTTATTGCTGAGGAAGCTGCTGAAAAGCTCCGCAGTGAGGGTATCTTCTCCGCTGTTGATGTGGTGAAGCCCGGATTTCTTAATCTTACTCTTACAGATGATTTCATGCTTTCTCTTACCTGTGAGATAAACGCTGATGAGCATTGCGGAGTCCCTCAGGCAGAAAAGCCTCAGACTATCGTTATAGACTATGGCGGACCCAACGTTGCAAAGCCTCTCCATATCGGACATCTTCGTTCAGCTATTATCGGTGAGTCTCTGAAAAGACTTGCACGTGCATGCGGAAACAAGGTCTGCGGTGATGTTCATCTGGGTGACTGGGGACTGCAGATAGGCCTCGTAATTTCCGAGCTCAGCGAACGCTATCCTCAGTGGAAGTGCTTTTCTCCCGATTTTGCTGAGGGTGACGAGATACCCGAGCTTACTGCTGAACTTCTCTGCGAGGTTTATCCCTTTGCAAGCAAGAAGAGCAAGGAAAATGAGGAATTCAAGGCTAAGGCTCATACAGCAACATTTGAGCTGCAGAGCGGCAGAGCGGGATATATCGCTCTCTGGAAGGAGATACTTCGTGTATCGATTGCCGATCTGAAGGACAATTACTCAAAGCTGGGTGTTGATTTTGACTACTGGTACGGCGAGAGCGATGCGGACAAGTACATTCCCGAGCTTATGAAGATACTTGAGGACAAGCAGCTTTCCTATGAGAGCAATGGTGCTCTTGTAGTTGATGTTGCACTTGAGAGCGACAAGGCTCCCATGCCTCCTGTTATCGTTCGTAAGTCCGATAATTCAAGCATTTACGCTACGACCGACCTTGCAACGATCATTCAGAGAAACAGGGATTTCAAGCCCGACAAGATATGGTACGTAGTTGATAAGCGTCAGGAGCTTCATTTTACTCAGGTATTTCGCTGTGCAAGAAGAGCCGAGCTTGTTCCCGAAGAGACCGAGCTTGAGTTCCTGGGCTTCGGAACAATGAACGGCACTGACGGCAAGCCCTACAAGACACGTGACGGCGGAGTTATGAGACTTTCCGACCTTATTGCAACAGTGACCGACGCATCATTCAGACGTCTTTCGGATTCCTCCTTTGTATCTGAGGATAACCGTTCCGAATACGCATCCAAGCTTGGAATGGCTGCACTTAAATTCGGTGATCTTATCAACCATCGTTCCAAGGACTATATTTTTGACCTTGACAAGTTCCTTTCCTCCGAGGGAAAGACGGGTATTTATCTGCTTTACACAATTTCCCGCATCAATTCAATTATGAGCAAGGCAGGGGATTTCAAGGCTGAGCTTAACGGCATCTATACTGAAGCGGAAAGAGATATCTGCCTTAAGCTTATCATGACAGGCGAGGTGTTCAACTCCGCAATGGAGGAAAAGGCCCCTAACTATATCTGTGAGAATGCATATCAGCTGGCAGTTGCTTTTTCTCATTTCTATCACGAGAATCACATTCTTGATGAACCCGACGAGAAGAAGAAGGCAAGCTGGCTGGCTCTGTCCGCACTTGTAAGAAAGGTCATCATCAAGCATCTTGATATTCTTGGTATCGAGACTGTTGAGAATATGTGATTTGATATTAGTATAAAAAGCCGGTACGATTTTGTAGTACCGGCTTTTTGCTATATTTTGATATTTCACGGCATCAGTGCTTCTGCCCGTTTGATCCAGTCCTTTGATACTGCGTCACTTGGCATTCTCCAGTCACCTCTGGGAGAAAGACAGACGCTTCCCACCTTTACTCCGTCAGGGAGACAGCTCCTTTTGAACTGCTGTGTAAAGAATCTGCGGTAGAATGATACCAGCCACTTATGGATAAATTCTGGGGAGAAATCTCCTCCGAATGCCATTTTTGCAAGATAAAATATCTTTTCGGGACCGAATCCGAATCGCAGCACGTAGTAGAGGAAGAAATCGTGAAGAGCATAGGGACCTACTATATCCTCCGTCTGCTGAGCTATTTTTCCTTCTGCATCGGGAGGAAGCAGCTCGGGGCTTATGGGTGTGTCCAGCACGTCACGGAGGACATCGGTGCTGTCGGGGAAAATATTATATTCCACAAGGCTGTCTATCATCCAGCGGATAAGGGTTTTGGGGATGCTTGCATTTACCCCGTACATGCTCATGTGGTCTGCATTATAGGTGCACCAGCCGAGAGCAAGCTCGGAAAGATCTCCCGTACCTACAACAAAGCCTCCCACCTGTCCCGCATAGTCCATCAGCACCTGTGTACGCTCTCTTGCCTGTGAATTTTCATAAGTCAGATCGGTCACCGAGGGGTCATGCCCGATATCTTCAAAATGACCTGTTACCGCTGAGCGGATATCTATCTCACGGCAGGTTATCCCAAGAGTTTTCATAAGTGTAAGGGAGTTCTGATAGGTTCTTCCCGTTGTTCCGAAGCAGGGCATGGTTATTCCGATAACATCCGTGAGAGGTCTGCCTGACTGACGTGCTGCTTCTGCAGAAACAAGGAGTGCAAGCGTTGAGTCAAGTCCCCCGGAAACTCCGATAACAGGCTTGCCACCGGTAATATCCATACGCTTTTTCAGCCCTGCAGCCTGCATGCGGAAAATATCAAGGCAGCGTTCCAGCCTGTCCTTTCTTGATGACGGAACGAAGGGAAGCTTCTGTGCTCCATAGATGGTTCCGTCACCTCTGAGATCGGCGGTATGAGGAATAAAGATCTTCCTGCAGGGTGATGCGGGTCCATATCTGCGGATGCAGTCCTTGAAGCTTTTGTTTTTCAGTCTGTCTGCCCGGATTCGTCCTAAGTCTATCTCTCCCGTAAGAATGTAGTCGGATGCGATATGATCTGTATTTTCCTTGATGACAGTGCCGTTTTCGGCAATAAGGCTGTGTCCCGAGAAAATAAGGTCTGTTGTGGATTCGTCCGCTCCTGCCGAGGCATATGCATATCCGCAGATGCCTGACCCTGACTGAGACTGAATAATGCTTCGTCTGTAATTACGCTTGGCGATGGTTTCGTTGCTTGCGGAGAGATTGAGAATGATCTCGGCTCCTCCCATTGCAAGGAAAGCGGATGGCGGCAGGGGAGTCCACAGATCCTCGCATATCTCAACACCGAAGCAAACCTTTCCGCCCAGATCAAAAACAATATCCGTACCAACGGGGATGTGGTACTCCTCCCCGGTCATGCCTATCTCGTAAGACGATACTGAGCTGCGGCGGAGATCTTCCGAAGAAGAGAACCAGCGTTTTTCGTAGAATTCATTGTAATTTGGGATAAAGGTCTTAGGCACGATACCTCTGATGCGACCTCCCGAAATGATATATCCGCAGTTGTAGAGCTGACCGTCGATACAGGCAGGAGCACCCACCGCACAAATAATATGGGAGGACCGGGTCTCGCTGACGATACGCCGGAGAGCCTCTGCTGCTCCATTCAGCAAGGTCTGCTGGAAAAAGAGGTCTGCACAGGTGTATGCGGTCACGCACAGCTCGGGAAACAGAACGATATCCGAACCTGCCTTGTCTGCTTCATGAAGCATTTCGATAATTCTGTCGCAGTTTATCTCGGTGCAGCCCACGGAAACACCGGGTACAGCACAGGATATTCTTATAAAATCAAACATTTGTATTCACCGTTTTTCGTAAATTTGCTTTTGGATTCAATAATAGAATATGCAGATGATGAGGGATTATCTGTTTATGACCTTGACCTGGATGCCGCTGAGGATATCAAGGCATTTGTCATTCATAGCGGGGTCATGGGACGCCGTACACTCAGCGTCAACGATGATGTCCGCTTCCGTATAGTAGGCACTGAATACAACAGCGTTGCTGATAACGCAGATGTTTGATACAAGTCCGCACAGTTCCACTGATGCAACGTCATCCTTTGCAGGGAGCTTAGCAGCTATCTCGGGAGTTATCACCAGACCGAATGAGTTTTTCTCAAAAGCCGGAGCCTTAGCCTCTGCTGCGGCTTTTGCAGTTTCTCCGTAAAGCTCATGACCCGGAGTTCCCTTGATGCAGTGGACAACAGGGAGATTCCTGCCCTCTCTTGTCTCAAGGTAATTGTCAAAATGAGTATCAAGTGTACAGCACACTGCTCCATCGGGGTCAGCAGCATATTTGCGTATCTTTGCTGCGATTTTGCTGTCAAGGCCTTCTGCACCCTCAAATCCGAGAGCACCGTCAACAAAATCCTTCTGATAATCCACAACTACAAGCAGCTTTTTCACAGGGCAACATCCTTTCATAGTAAATATACTGGTAATTATAATATGATTATACCTTATTAAGGGGGAATTTGCAATAGTATATTGTAAATTTGGCTTAGCAGGAATATTAATCTCTTTTCTATCATAATAATAGATAATACTAATAAACAGCTGCTCTCAAATGGCTTGAATGCGTGACTTCATGTCCGATGTAAGAAAAAACGAAAAAAGCTGAAATTTTTTTGAAAAAACACTTGACAAATCGGGCAGGATAGTATATAATATAAAAGTCGCTTAACGATGCGTTTAAGTAATAAGACAAATGTGGGAGCATAGCTCAGCTGGGAGAGCATCTGCCTTACAAGCAGAGGGTCATAGGTT
>JBJERX010000018.1:0-4866 GCA_051882495.1 Huintestinicola sp.
GCTTGTCCAGATTAAGCCTGAGATTTGTTGTCTTTATCATTTGCACCCTTCCTCAGCTTTCTCTTTGCCTGACATTCATAGCCTTTTGCGTTTGCACAAATATCGGTGATGAATGTTGCGTTGGGTGGATTGACATTGTGATTATTCATCACAACTGCTCCGCCGCCTACAACGTACAGCTTCATCAATCGGGAATTGTAATCATACTTGTAAAGGGCATTGAGTATGCTCTTGCAGTATTCTTCGGTACAATATCTCATTACGTTTTCATAATCCTGCGGAAGCTCCTGCTCCGTTTTCATAAGAAACTTTTTGATGATGCTCTCGTCAATGTCCTCGTGAAACTTGTTCATAAGAGCATTTCGTATCTCAATCACACACTTTTCTACTCCCAGCTTTTCTGTACGGCAGCTGTCGGTGATGACCTTGTGGTCGATGACTTTCATAATGTTCATCGTTCCATTTCCGATGTCGGCTATCATATTAACGCCGCTCATGTCTTTGAGCCTGTCATACACCGCACAATATCCCTGCGGATAAACCGAAACGCCCTCGATATGAACGCTGTACCTCTTGTTGTTGTAGATGAATTTCACATTCTCGTTCTGCATCATATACTCGGAAAATCTGTCACGCTGCTCCGAATACCACATAAGCGGAAGTCCGACAGCGAGATGAACGTTCGCTTCTGTAATTCCCGCAAGCGACAATTCCTTTCCGATTCCGTAAAGGGTGAGGTAATAGTTATCCATATCCGTGGTCTTGTCCGCTGTGAAGGACTTGTGATTCTCTCCGATACAGATGAATTTTCCGTCGTATTCGAGAAGCTCCTTCTTGAAAGGCGGCTCAATGTCATGCACCTTTACTCCCGATGCGGTAACCGTATTTGCGGTTTTGAGATTTCCATAGCCATGGTCGATGCCGATTATGTAGGTTTCATTGAATTTTATCATTCGATTTTCTCCTTTCATTTTTCTGATTTTTCTTCATTTGTTCTCCTGCTCCGCAAGCCACTCAAAGAATTTCTCCCGTCTGATAAACTTACGCTTACCGATGCGGATAACGGGAATGTCCTCACGATTGAACAGGGCATATGACATAGAACGTGAAAATCCCATATCCTGCAAATCCTTTGCGGAGAGAATTTCGGGTGTGTGCTTTAAATCCTCACTCATACTTTTCACCACCTTTCTGCTTTCGATAATTCAATTATACATCATTTTTTTCAAAAAGCTCAAAATAGTGGTGAAACCATGTACCAATCGATTGATAACGTCCAATCAATCACATAAAAACTGATTGGTTTCACTGATTGGAATTGACATTCGGGTCTTAATGTGATATACTATTATATATTGAACAAGCAACACACAATCATACAGATACAAAACTGATTGGAGGACAACGAATGAACGTAAAAAACATAAACGCACAAGATAAAACGGCAGCTATCGGAGTCAGCTTTGATGTGCCTAACGAAAAGGAGGTCATTGCTATCGGCAGTCCCGAAAACCTTAAAAGCTACTTCACTATGGGTATAGTTTCCGATGAAATAGAGGTACGCACACGAAAGCTCGGCAGTCTTGTGGAGGATATGAATGAGCTTGCCAAAGGTGACTGCGACAGCAAAATGGACACTATGGCTGAATGCTCCAACGGTCTATGCGGAATAATCAGTGAGGGACAGGGCAACAAGTCTGCGGAGGAATATATAAATGCCCTCACCGAAATGTATGACGATTCCGGCAAGGGCAATATGATTCTCAATTTTATGATATTTTCTATTCTGACAAACTATCAATACAACCACAAGACGCTGAGTTCAGAATGGCATCTGCTCACATCATCTATGAAAAAGTCGGCTGCTCGCTTTGCAGAACAGTTCAACACCTGCGTATCGGATTTGCTGCTCCCGTTCCGCAATCTGCCTACGCTTGACGGCGGTGATGTGAGATATTGGGACATTCCCGAACAGCTGAACGATGCTCCTACGGATCTGACTATCCACATTTACTATACCCACAACAACGGAACGTGGCAGACGGGATATGTAGCCGAAGACTCTTTTCTTGCTGTTCTCCGTATCTACTGCGACATTCTCAAGCAGTCAAACCGCATTATTTCCAACTGTCCGATCTGTCGGAAGCTCATCGTAAAAAGCAAGCAGACAGAATCCGATTTCTGTTCGGAGGAGTGCAGGCTTGTAAACAAAAACGAATGGACAAAGGAGGTACGGGAAAGAAACGCAAAGAGTGATGTTCAGCGGACTTATGACATTTTCTACACAACGGGCAACAATCTGAAACGCAAGCTGAAAAAGGACGAAGCCATACTTAATAAGTTCGATGAATATTTTAAAGCTATGCGTAAAAAGGCTCTTGCACTAAAAAACAGTGTTACCGATGGCAGTCCAGATACAGAGATAAAAGAGTATAGGGATAATATTAAGGCTATGACTATTGACCTTGATGAATATGCTAATGAGCTGAATGAGCAGATCAAGGATGATAAGGTCAGAGCAGGCAATCGTTAAACATCCACCCATTCATAAAAAACATTCCCACTGCCGAAAACAATCAGCAGTGGGAATGTCAATCGTATTATACACTTCAAGACATACGAAATAGTTAGTTGCTAAAGCTTGCTCATTATATACTATTTCTTGAATAACAATGAAATAAGGCTGGATACCAATAATAAAAAACCCAAAATAATTCCTACAAAAACTCAAAACTTTAATCCGCAGCAAAAAATATTTTGACTATTTCACCGTCATAAACAACAACACCGACAGCCTTTTCAACACATCGGTGTTAAAGGCTGACGGTGACAGAGAAACTATGTATTTGTGTGGGCTGATAATCAGAATGGCTTGTTTACTTTCCTCGAAATGTATGCGGACATTCTTATTATGTACGGATTCTCGGTGAGCCGCTGTACTGTCTGCGATAATCTTATGGTTACAAAGTCCAGCAGTACAGCTTACACTTGTAATCGTGCTGAATGTAGGAAGAAATATCACAACAAGGTGAACTCAAACAACCGCAGGAAATTACTGCAAAATCCCATTTAAAAAACCTATCTTGCGTTCACGGGAGTTTGCAGGACTTATAGAAAAAAGCTGCTTTGTTCCGATGAAGCATTAGCATTGGCGTTATATGATAAGAAATATTACGAGATGCGTGCGACGGTGCTTGCCACAAAAAATGCCCTGCCGAAAACTGTGAAAAGCGAGGATATTGAGAAGTTTTCTCATTACTGCGAGAGGGAAAGGAATATGCTTAAGGAGTTTTCGGATGAGTTTAGGGGGGAGAAAAAAAGATGATTGAAAATATGAAAATGTGAATTTTGCAGTAAAAGCACTTCTGAATATTGAAAACAATTCCGTTTTGTGGTAAAATATACAAAAAGGGGGCGAAATTATGAGAATTGCGATTTGCGATGATGAGGAAGTATGATAATCATAAAACATTATAGGAAGTGAACATAATGCTTGCGATGTATATGGCTCTTATTGATGATGAAAGCGATAAAGAGAAGTTTGACCGACTTTATAATACTTATGAAACTATGATGAAAAAGCTTGCAAATTCCATATTGCATAATACTGCACTTGCAGAGGAAACTGTGCAGGATTGTTTTTTAAAGCTTGCTATGACAATTACAGAAGTTCCCGATGTACCAAGTAATCGCGCAAAGGCGATGATAACGGTTATGGTTAAAAATAAGGCAAGAAATAATCTTGAATTGGAGCATTATGATGTTGTCGTACCGACCGAAGATGACGATTACATATCTGAAAGTTTGGCAGACAACGTAGCGACAGCTGTAGGCTACGAAAAAATGCTGCAAGCAGTAAAGGAGCTTGACTTCACATATAGGGACATTATAATTTATAAGTATTTATTCGGATTTAGTGCAAAAGATATATCCGAAATTCTGGAAATTCCTATACGAACGGTCGAGACTCGTGTTTATCGCGGCAGAAAAATACTTATTGAGAAAATGGAGGGTATTTTTTATGAATATTGAGTACAGAAATAAATTATTTGATTTTGTTATGACAGAAGCCCTCAAGGAATATATGGATATAGAACTTAAAGAGGTTGACGAGATTGTTGCGAAAGAACCGCCGTTTGAATTTTCTCCACAATATAAAAAGAAAATGCGTAAAATTATAAATTCTGTCGGCAGAAAAGAAAGAATAAAGCAATTTAAGCACGTTGCTGTAAAATCTGCCGTGTCGGTCGCTGTTGCAGTTAGCCTTATATTTGGCGGTTTACTTACCCAGCCGGAGGTTTTTGCTGCTGTTCAAAACGTTTTTAGGAGTAATTTGGATAAGTATGATAAATACGAATTTACTGGCGAAGAATTAACGGTTGATAATTTTGATAATAGTTTTAGATTGGGATATGTGCCTGACGGATATTATTTAACAGAAGGAAATTATTCACGTATATTTGTTACACTTGTTTATTCCAATGAAGTTGACACTATAAAGTTTAAATATGGCATTTCTGATGATTGGACATTGTACTATGACAATGAGCATAACTCATATGACACATTTTATCATAATGAAATAGAATATCACTATTACGAAAGCAATAATGCTGATTTTTACAGCACCCTTATTTGGTATGAAAAGGGCTATTCATTTAGTTTACTTGCACATTTATCCAAAGATGAGTTTGTTAAAATTGCCGAAAATGTTGAAAATTAAAAATATCTTTGACGTATTTTCCCTTTCTAAGCGGTCTTATATATAGAGGCGGTTTATAAAAGGAGACCAGCTATGAAAAGTCAATAGCAAAAAGGAAGAATTAACAAATAATTCAAAAAGGCAAAAAAGTAGTACCTCGGCTG